>NZ_FMDK01000692.1 GCF_900091995.1 Streptomyces sp. MnatMP-M17 | reverse complement strand
CACACCCAGACCAACCGGCGCCAAACCCAACACCCCCGACACCGGAAAACCCGGACCACGCAGGCCCACCTGGTCCCAGAGGCGCCATCGCCCGCTCAGCGAAACGGATTCCTCGGTCATCCGGATCTCCTCCTAGACCTGTTCGGCCGCGCGGTCCGCGAGATCCGCGGCGAGGACCTCGGCGAGTTCGGCCGGCGAGGGATAGGTGAAGATGAGCGCCACGGGCAGTTCGGTGTGGAGAGTGTCCTGGAGCCGGGCGATGATCTGGAAGGCGGCCAGGGAGTCTCCGCCCGTCTCGAAGAAGTCGCTCGTGGTGTCGAGAGTGGTGTCACCGAGAGTCTCGCGGTAGAAGCCCGCGATGAGTTCCGGGAGCTGGGAGGTGTCGACCGTGTGCTGTTCCGCCGTGGTCATGATGTTCTCCTTGAGTGATGTTCGTGATGTCGGTGATGTTGTCCAGAGTGGTGATGTGCGCCGTCGGCACGGGCCTGCGATCCGCGCTCAACAGCTCAATGGCCCTTCAGAAAGCGGCCGTTCGAGCGGCCAGGGCCGCCGGACCGTTTCCGCCGGACACGATCACCGCGGCCATGCCGTCGAAGCCTCGGTGCAGCGCCCCGGCCAGGGCGACGGCGCCGCTGGGCTCCGCCGGGATGCCGGCCGCGTGCAGCAGGCCCGTCGCCTGGACGATCGCCTCGTCGGTGACTCCGACCAGTTCGTCCACGCGCTGTCTGATCACAGGGAAGAGGACCTCGCCCGCGCGCTGGCCGCGCAGTCCGTCGGCGACGGTGTCGCTGGGCGGCAGCTCGACCGGATGCCCGGCGGCCAGGGCGCGCGCGTAGCGCCGGGTGCCCGCAGGCTCCACACCGACGATCCGTACCGGCCGTGTCAGGTCCGTCGCGGCGAGACACACACCTCCGAGCAGACCGCCACCACCGGTCGGAACGAAGACGGTGTCGGCGCCGGGCGCGTCCTCGAAGATCTCCAGGCCGACGGTGCCCTGCCCGGCCGCCACGAGTTCATGGTCCGACGAGGGCACCAGCACCGCGCCCGTACGCTCCGCGAAGTCCCGTGCGTACCGGTCCCGTTCGGCGACTCCGCCGCTGCTCCGAATCACCCGCGCGCCCAGGGCCGCGACGGCCCGCGCCTTCGCCTCGCTCGCTCCGGCCGCCATGACGACCGTGACACGGACACCGAGCGGCCCGGCGAGGGCGGCCACCGCCAGACCGTGATTGCCCGAGGAACCGGCGACGATGTCGCGGGCGCCCAGGGCCAGCAGCGCGTTCGCCGCTCCGCGCAGCTTGAACGAGCCGCTGTGCTGGAGGTGTTCGGCCTTGAGCAGAACGCCGGGCAGTGAGCCGGCCGTCAGCAGTGGCGTACGCCGTATGTACGGCGCGATCCGCTCGGCGGCGGCGAGAACGTCGGCGTGACCGAGCCGGACATCGGCAGGGCCGAGTCGCAGATCGGCGTGGCTCAGCCCGGTGCCCGTGTGCCCGAGTCCGGTGTCCGCATGGACCAGCCGCGTACCCGCCGCCGTCATGACACACGCTCCGCCACAGGCGCGGCGGACACCGGCGCGGCCGGCCGGCCGAGCGTGCCACGGTCGGTCTTGCCGCTGCGCGTCACCGGCAGCCGGTCGATACGGCTGAACCGCCTCGGCAGCATATGAGGCGGCAGCGTGCCGGCGAGATGGGCGCGTACGGACGCGTCGCCGGTCCCGGAAGGCAGGCCGGTGACATGCGCGTACAGCCAGGTCCGTCCCTGGCCGTCGGTCTCGGCGGTGACCACGGCGCCGGTGATATGAGGATGTGTGAGCAGTGCGCCCTCGATCTCCGCCGGATCCACCCGATGGCCGCGGATCTTGATCTGCCGGTCGGACCGGCCGAGATACTCCAGCTCGCCGCCGGGCAGCCGCCGGGCCAGATCACCGGTGCGGTACATACGGGCGCCGGGCGGGCCCGAGGGATCGGGCAGGAAGCGCCCGGCCGTCAGGGCGGCCAGCCCGCGATAGCCCCGGGCGACGCCGCCGCCGCCGATGTACAGCTCTCCCACCGCGCCGTCGGGCACCGCGCGCAGATCGTCGTCGAGCACCTGGACGGTGACACCGTCGATGGGAGTGCCGATGAGATCGACGGAGGTGTCGGGTACGGCGGGCACCTTGTACCGGGTGGAGGTCATCGTGCATTCGGTGGGACCGTACTGGTTCACCAGCAGACCGTCGACGAGCCCGCGCCCGCCGGCGGCGAGGAAGGGCCGCAGCGATTCACCGCTGGAGACCACCGTGCGTACGCCACCCAGCCGTTCGGCTCCGTCAGGTCCCTGTGCGAGGAAGGTGAGCAACGACGGTGTGGTGCTCAGTACGGTGTCCGCGCCGTACTCCCGGAGTGTGGCCGCAAAGGTGTCGGCGCGCAGCAGCCGGGCGCGGTCGACCAGAACCAGACGGCCGCCCGCGACGAGCGGCGCGAAGATGTCCCTGATGGACGCGTCATAGCCGAGCGGCGCGAGCTGGACGGCCACGGTGTGCGGGCCGAGTCCGTAGTCGCGGACCACAAAGCGTACGTACACGTCGAGACCGGCGCGTTCGATCATGACCGCGTGAGGCGCTCCGGTGGATCCGGAGGTGTGGCTGATGTAGGCGAGCGAACGCGGCCCGAGTGCGGCCGACGGCTCCAGAGGCGTGAGGAGTGTGTCCGGGTCCTGGTCCGGCGCCGGAAGCCGGTCGAGCAGCAGAGTCGGCCCGGCGACGGGCAGGACGAGCCGCTCGGCGAGCGCGGTGGTGGTGAGCAGAAACCGGGCCCGTCCGCTCTCGGCCATGGACACCAGCCGTGGCAGCGGCAGTTCGACATCGAGTGTGAGGAACGCGCCGCCGGCCCGTAGCACCGCTGCCATCGCGACCACGGCGTCGATACCGCGCTCGACGGCGATGGCGCAGACTTCCTCGGGGCCCACTCCTCGGGCGGTGAGAATCCGGCCCAACTGGTCGATCCTGTCGGCGAGTTCTCCGTACGAGAGCTCCGTGTCCGGCGTGACGACGGCGATGGCGCCCGGATCGCGCGAGGCGTGGGCGAGGATGTCGTCCACCGGGCCGCCCGCGCCGTCCGGCTGATGTGCGCCGGTCATCCTTCCTCTCCCGTCTCCGTGGTGCGGTCGACGGCGACGAAGCGGAGTTCCGAGGTGTACTTGTTGCCTTCATCGTCGGTCAGCCAGGCCTGCTCCGGCGTCGGCAGCATCTCGGTGACCGTCATCCGCGCCGACGGATCCTTCCGCGCCAGCCGACGCGCCGCCTTCGCGAAGATGTTCACGTACACC
>NZ_FMDK01000154.1 GCF_900091995.1 Streptomyces sp. MnatMP-M17 | reverse complement strand
GACGGCCCGCACCTCCTCGGAGGCGCGGGCCGTCGCCCGTACCCAAACCCTGCTCAAGGGCGAGAACGGCATCGGCACGGTGCGCCGTACGACTCTCCCCGGCGGTCTGCGCGTCGTCACCGAAACCCTGCCCTCGGTCCGCTCGGCGACCTTCGGCATCTGGGTCCAGGTCGGCTCGCGCGACGAGACACCCGCCCTCAACGGCGCCACCCACTATCTGGAGCACCTCCTCTTCAAGGGCACCGGCCGGCGCAGCGCCCTGGACATCTCCTCCGCCATCGACGCGGTCGGCGGTGAGATGAACGCCTTCACGGCGAAGGAGTACACCTGCTACTACGCGCGCGTGCTCGACACCGATCTGCCGCTGGCCATCGACATCGTCTGCGACATGCTCACCGGATCGCTCATCGAGGCCGCCGACGTCGACGCCGAGCGCGGTGTCGTCCTCGAAGAGATCGCCATGACCGAGGACGACCCGGGCGACTGTGTGCACGATCTCTTCGCGCACACCATGTTCGGCGACACTCCGCTCGGCCGGCCGGTCCTCGGCACCGTCGAGACCATCAACAGCCTGGACCGCGACCGGATCGCGCGCTTCTACAAGAAGCACTACGACCCGAGGCATCTCATCGTCGCCGCCGCGGGCAATATCGACCACGCCACGGTGGTACGGCAGGTCCGCAAGGCGTTCGACAAGGCCGGCGCCCTCTCCCGTACGGACGCCGCACCCGTGGCGCCGCGCGAGGGCCGGCGCACCGTACGCACCGCGGGCCGCGTCGATCTGCTGGACCGCAAGACCGAGCAGGCCCATGTGGTCCTCGGGATGCCCGGGCTGTCCCGTACCGACGAGCGCCGCTGGGCCCTCGGCGTACTGAACACCGCCCTCGGCGGCGGGATGAGCTCCCGGCTCTTCCAGGAGGTACGGGAGAAGCGCGGGCTCGCCTACAGCGTGTACTCGTACACCTCCGGCTTCGCCGACTGCGGGCTCTTCGGGGTGTACGCGGGCTGCCGGCCCAGCCAGGTCCACGATGTGCTGAAGATCTGCCGCGACGAACTCGACCGGGTCTCCTCCGAAGGGCTCAGCGACGAGGAGATCCACCGCGCCGTCGGCCAGCTCTCCGGCTCCACGGTCCTCGGCCTTGAGGACACCGGCGCGCTGATGAACCGCATCGGCAAGAGCGAGCTGTGCTGGGGTGCCCAGATGTCGGTCGACGACATGCTGGGCCGGATAGCCGCGGTCACCCCGGACGAGGTGAGCGCGGTGGCCCGCGATGTACTGGGACACCGTCCCTCGCTGTCCGTCATAGGCCCGCTGAAGGACAAGCAGGCGGCGCGTCTTGACGAGGCCGTCTCCTGACCCGTATCCCGCAGACCGCAACCGGCGTCTTGAAGCCGTAGCCAAGCCGAAGCCGTAAGGAAGCAGAGCAATGAGCAAGCTGCGTGTGGCCGTCCTCGGTGCCAAGGGCCGTATCGGCTCCGAGGCCGTACGGGCCGTCGAGGCCGCGGACGACCTGGAACTGGTCGCGGCCCTCGACCGGGACGACAAGCTGGAGGCCCTGGCCGAGTCCGGCGCCCAGGTCGCGGTCGAGCTGACCACGCCCGCCGCGGTGCTGGACAATCTCGGCTTCTGCGTACGCCACGGCATCCACGCGGTCGTCGGCACCACTGGCTGGGCCGACGAGCGGCTCGCGCAGGTCCGTGGCCTGCTGGACGCGGCTCCGGAGACCGGTGTGCTGATCGCACCGAACTTCTCCATCGGTGCGGTACTCACCATGAAGTTCTCCGAGACGGCCGCACGCTGGTTCGAGTCCGTCGAGGTCATCGAGCTGCACCACCCGAACAAGGTCGACGCGCCCTCCGGCACCGCCCACCGCACCGCCCAGCTCATCGCCGCGGCCCGTACGGAAGCGGGGCTCGGCCCGCAGCCCGACGCCACGGCCACCGCGCTGGACGGCGCGCGCGGCGCGGATGTCGAAGGCGTGCCGGTTCACTCCGTACGGCTGCGCGGTCTCCTGGCGCATCAGGAGGTCGTCCTCGGCGGCGAGGGCGAGACTCTCACCATCCGCCATGACTCCCTGCACCACAGCAGCTTCATGCCGGGCATCCTGCTCGGTGTGCGCCGTGTGGTCTCCACTCCCGGGCTCACCTACGGCCTGGAACACTTCCTCGATCTGAACTGACACCCATGCGCGCGAAGATCACCTACTGTGTCACGGCCGCCGTTCTCGTCGTGTACTTCGTCCTGGTCGGCAGCCGCGGTGTACTGCTGATCCAGCAGGGCACCGTCATCACCGTCGCCCTCGGGGCGGCGGTGCTGGTCCTGCCGGTCATCGGTGTCTGGTTCCTCTGGAAGAACACCCAGTTCGTCAGCCGTGCCAACCGGCTGGCGGTGGAGCTGGACGCCGAGGGCGGGCTGCCGCTGGACGAACTGGTCCGCACGGCCGGCGGCCGGATCGACCGGGAGTCCGCGGACGCCGTCTTCGCCGAGCGCCGGGCCCAGACGGAGGACTCGCCCGACGACTGGCGCTGCTGGTTCCGGCTCGCGGTCGCCTACCACGACGCCCGCGACACGCCGCGCGCCCGCAAGGCGATGCAGCGGGCCATCGCGCTCCACGACGGCAAACCGGTCCGGGCCTGAGCCGAGCCGACGAACACGAAGAGCGTCGAGCACGAAGAGCGGGGTCCGGCCTCTCCAGGCAGGACCCCGCTCGACTGTGTACAGGCTGTACGCGCCCACGGTCCCCAGGTCAGGGGTGCGTCAGATCAGGGACGGCGGTACTCGTCGCCCCAGGCCTCGACCGTGTCGGCCGCCCGGTCGAAGGCCTCCGGCCGCGCCAGGAAGTCCCCGTTGTGGTCGGTCAGCACCGGCAGTGCCTCACCCTTCCGGCGTACGACGACAAGCGCCTGGCCCTGGACCGTACGCGGCAGCCCGAGCCAGCGCACCGGCTGCTGGACCGTCCGTACGGCGGTGATCTGGTCCCACGCCACCGTCGTGGTCCTCAGCAGGGCCACCCGCCGCACTCCGTGCCGGCTCACCCACGCGCCGACCCGCAGCAGTCGCAGCGCGACGGCGATCATCACCGAGGCGACGGCCAGACACACCACGGTGCCCGGCAGGGCACCGGCGAAGGCGATGATCATCGTCGCCAGCAGGACGAAGGAGGCGAGCAGCAGAAGCAGCGCCGCCGCCACCACCCGCCAGGGGCCGGGGCGGTACGGACGCCGCCAATGATCGTGATCGTCGAACGGCAGCGCGACATCCTCGGTGGTCGCGTCAAAAGCCCGGTCGGCCGTCAGGAAGGGCAGGGGCACGACTGATCCTCACTCACAAGCACGCTCGATTGCTGTGCCCGGTGAGGCTATCGATCGCGCACCGCACCGGACCACCCCAGGGGGGCCGGACGAGTCAGCGCCTTGTGACGCACGCCGCTCCTGGGGAAGTTGTTACCGAGTAGGACGCACGACAACGTCATTCGGTGCCCGAATTCCCCGGATTGACCAAGGAAGGCCACTCGTGGCCGCCCGGCCCGCACTGTCGGAGCCGCCACGTAGAGTGGGCGCCGCCCGAGCGACGCGAATGGAAGGACCCCTGCCGGTGAGCGACACTCCCGCCGACACTCCCGCGGAGACGAAGCCGAGTTTCCGCGGCGATGTCACCGTCGAGCTGCTGAAGCACTCCGCCAGCGACACCGATGTGCTGTGGGCCGCGCGCGTCTCCACGGCGGGAGAGCAGTCCCTGGAAGAGGTGTCGAAGGATCCCGAGCGCTCGAAGGGGCTCATCAACTTTCTGATGCGGGACCGCCACGGCAGCCCTTTCGAGCACAACTCGATGACCTTTTTCATCAGCGCCCCGATCTTCGTCTTCCGCGAGTTCATGCGCCACCGCGTGGGCTGGTGCGTCGCGGGCGACACCGAGATCACCCTGGAGAGCGAATCGGGGACGCTCAGCCGCAGGACCATCGCCGATCTCCACCGGCTCTGGCATCTCGACGCCGGGGACCGTCCGCAGCAGGTCCGCTGCTACGACGAGGAGACCTTGACCGCCCGCCGGGCACGGATCGTCGATGTCATCGAGTCGGGCGTGAAGCCGCTGATCAGGATCGTCACGGCCGCCGGGCGGGCGCTGCGCGCCACGGTGGACCACGCCGTGCTGACGCCGGACGGCTGGCGCAAGGCCGGTGAGCTGACGACGGGCGACGCCGTACTGGCCGAAGCCACGGAACGTAACGCCGCGCCGGACGTGATCGTCTCGATCGCCGACGACGGCGAGGAGATGACGTACGACCTGTCCGTCGAGGGCCCCTGGCACAACTTCCTCGCCGACGGCATCGTCGTACACAACTCGTACAACGAGGAGTCGGGCCGCTACCGCAACCTCCAGCCGGTCTTCTACGTCCCCGCCGAGGACCGCAAGCTGGTCCAGCAGGGCAGGCCCGGCAAGTACGAATTCGTACCGGGCAGCGCCGCCCAGCAGGAGCTCACCGGGCGCGCGATGCGGGATTCCTACCTCCAGGCGTACGAGGCGTACCAGCGGATGCTGGCCGAGGGCGTGGCCCGCGAGGTGGCCCGCGCGGTCCTGCCGGTCGGGCTGTTCTCCTCGATGTACGCGACGTGCAACGCGCGCTCGCTGATGCACTTCCTCGGTCTGCGCACCCAGCACGAACAGGCGAAGGTCCCGTCCTTCCCGCAGCGGGAGATCGAGATGGTCGGCGAGCGGATGGAAGAGCACTGGGCGAAGCTCATGCCACTCACCCATGCGGCCTTCAACGCCAACGGCCGAATCGCCCCGTAGGCCCTGTCCGGGCGTGTCCAGGACGGGCCTGAGCACAGGTGTGCGATCGGTCGGGCGAAGCGCCCGGATTGCGGCGTTTCGAGAAGTTCATCTAGGCTGATCAAACGGACCCGGCACTGCTTGAACCCCCGAGCAGGCAGTGCCGGGCTCCTCTTGTCCCGTCCCCCAAAGGGACACGGTGAGCTGAGCAGCGAGTAGCGTGTTACCCATGGCTCCGATCTCCACTCCGCAGACCCCCTTCGGCCGGGTCCTCACCGCCATGATCACGCCCTTCACGGCGGACGGCGCACTCGACCTCGACGGCGCCCAGCGGCTTGCCGTCCATCTCGTGGACGCGGGCAACGACGGCCTGGTCCTGAACGGCACCACCGGTGAGTCGCCGACCACCAGTGACGCGGAGAAAGACCAGCTCGTACGGGCCGTCCTGGAAGCGGTCGGAGACCGGGCCCATGTCGTCACGGGCGTCGGCACCAACGACACCCGCCACAGCCTGGAGCTCGCCCGAGCCGCCGAGCGCGCCGGCGCGCACGGCCTGCTCGCCGTGACGCCGTACTACAACAAGCCGCCGCAGGAAGGTCTCTTCCGGCACTTCACCGCGATCGCCGACGCCACGGACCTGCCGGTGATGCTCTACGACATCCCGGGCCGCAGCGGTGTCCCCATCGACACCGAGACGATCGTCCGTCTCGCCGAGCACCCGCGCATCGTCGCCAACAAGGACGCCAAGGGCGACCTCGGCCGTGCGAGCTGGGCCATCGCCCAGTCCGGTCTGGCCTGGTACTCGGGCGACGACATGCTCAATCTGCCGCTGCTCTCGGTCGGCGCGGTCGGCTTTGTCTCCGTGGTCGGCCATGTCGTCGCCCCGGAGCTGCGTGAGCTGCTCGACGCCCACCTCACCGGCGATGTCCACAAGGCCACCGAGATCCACCAGAAGCTGCTCCCGGTCTTCATCGGCATGTTCAGGACACAGGGCGTCATCACCACCAAGGCCGCCCTCACGCTCCAGAAGCTGCCCGCAGGACCGCTCCGGCTTCCGCTCGTGGAGCTGTCACCCCAGGAAACCGCCCAGCTCAAGATCGATCTCGTGGCCGGCGGGGTACAGCTCTAATCATTGACTTCACAACTGAATAAGCGAAGACAACAGACACATCGACACACCCGTCGGCAAACCGATGGGTCGGTCAACACAGACAACAGACACAGACAACAGCAAGTGCACGAATGTCATGCGCGCCACGTGCCTCAGCGGTACGTGGCGCGTGTGGTGAGGAGAGTCTTTTGAGTCATCCGCATCCTGAACTCGGTGCCCCGCCGAAGCTGCCCAAGAACGGCCTGCGCGTCACTCCGCTCGGCGGCCTTGGTGAGATCGGCCGCAACATGACGGTCTTCGAGTACAACGGCCGTCTGCTCATCGTCGACTGCGGCGTGCTCTTCCCGGAGGAGGAACAGCCCGGCATCGACCTGATCCTGCCGGACTTCACCACCATCCGGGACCGCCTGGACGACATCGACGGGATCGTGCTCACGCACGGCCACGAGGACCATATCGGCGGTGTCCCGTACCTGCTCCGGCTGAAGGCGGACATCCCGCTGATCGGCTCGAAGCTGACGCTCGCGCTGATCGAGGCGAAGCTCCAGGAGCACCGCATCCGCCCGTACACCCTTGAGGTCACCGAGGGCCACCGCGAGCGCATCGGTCCCTTCGACTGCGAATTCGTCGCGGTCAACCACTCCATCCCGGACGCCCTGGCGGTCGCCATCCGCACTCCTGCGGGCATGGCCGTCCACACCGGCGACTTCAAGATGGACCAACTCCCGCTGGACCGCAGACTGACCGATCTGCCCACCTTCGCCAAGCTCGGCGAGGAGGGCATCGACCTGCTGCTGGCGGACTCCACCAATGCCGAGGTCCCGGGCTTCGTCCCGCCCGAGCGGGACATCTCGAACGTCCTGCGGCAGGTGTTCGGCAGCGCCCAGAAGCGCATCATCGTGGCCAGCTTCGCCAGCCATGTCCACCGGATCCAGCAGATCCTCGATGCCGCCCATGAACACGGCCGCCGGGTCGCCTTCGTCGGCCGCTCGATGGTCCGCAACATGGGCATCGCGCGCGATCTCGGCTATCTCCGGGTCCCGGCGGGCCTGGTCGTCGACGTCAAGACCCTGGACGACCTCCCCGAGCACGAGATCGTGCTCGTCTGCACGGGTTCCCAGGGCGAGCCGATGGCCGCGCTCTCGCGCATGGCCAACCGCGACCACCAGATCCGGATCGTCCAGGGCGACACGGTGATCCTGGCGTCGTCGCTCATCCCGGGCAACGAGAACGCGGTCTACCGCGTGATCAACGGCCTGACCAGGTGGGGCGCGAATGTCATTCACAAGGGCAACGCCAAGGTCCATGTCTCCGGCCATGCCTCGGCCGGCGAGCTCCTGTACTTCTACAACATCTGCAAGCCCAAGAATCTGATGCCCGTCCACGGCGAATGGCGCCATCTGCGCGCCAACGCCGAACTGGGCGCCCTGACGGGAGTCCCCAAGGACCACATCGTCATCGCGGAGGACGGCGTGGTCGTGGATCTGGTCGACGGCAAGGCCAAGATCGTGGGCAAGGTCCAGGCCGGTTATGTGTATGTCGACGGCCTCTCGGTCGGCGATGTCACCGAGACCTCCCTCAAGGACCGCCGCATCCTCGGCGACGAGGGCATCATCTCGGTCTTCGTGGTGGTCGACTCGACCACCGGCAAGGTCGTCGGCGGTCCGCACTTCCACGCGCGTGGATCCGGCATCGAGGACGCGGCGTTCGCCGCCGTGCTCCCCAAGCTCGAAGAGGCGATCGCCAGATCGGCCCAGGACGGTGTCGCGGAGCCGCACCAGCTCCAGCAGCTCGTGCGCCGCGCGGTGGGCAAGTGGGTCTCCGACACCTACCGTCGGCGCCCGATGATCCTCCCCGTGGTGGTCGAGGTCTGACGTCGGCAACTGCCGTCCGGTGGCCGACATCTGACGCCGCCTACGGGAGCGGGGGGCCTCGATTTGCATCGACGCCCCCCGCTCCAGTACGTTTACGGCTCCACCTGAGGGGGAAGCCCGGGCGAACCAAGTGCCTGGAGCCCTTCCCCGAACAGAGGGAAATCCGGCTCAGATAACTCTGATAAAGTCGGAGACGCAAGACAGCAAGACAAGCAGAACAGCAAGACAAGTAAGGCCGAAGGGAAATGCCCGGAGGAAAG
>NZ_FMDK01000689.1 GCF_900091995.1 Streptomyces sp. MnatMP-M17 | reverse complement strand
GACCAGTTCACCGTCACAGTGGCGGGCAGCGGGACCGCGGCGGCCGACGGAACGTTCAAACTGACGTGCGGGCCTACGGGCGGTACGCATCCCCGGGCGCGGGCCGCCTGCGACCGGCTGGCCGAGCTCTCCGGCGAAGGCCGGGACCCGTTCGCGCCCGTGGCCCCCGACGCCATGTGCACCATGCAGCACGGCGGCGACGCCACCGCCCGTATCACCGGCACCTGGCACGGCCACCGCGTCAACGCCTCCTTCAGCCGGAAGAACGGCTGCGAGATCGCCCGCTGGCGCACCCTGGAGCCCGTCCTCCCGAGCGCCAGGCTGTAAACCTCTCCGCTGTCATCGGTGTCCTCGGCCGCCGGTCTGCCGTCACCGGTCACCGGCCCCCGTCGCCCGTTCCCGCTGGTCCCGGCCGTCCCCGTCCGAGCCGTCCCGGCCCCGTGACCGGCCGATAACATTCAGCTAGGTCCCGTCCGGGCGGAGGCCATTCCGGGGCCATTCGCACACAACCCTCATCAAGGCTCCGGCTCATCCGCCGCCGCGGTCACCTCCCCAGCCCTTAGACTCCCTGCAGTGACATGCCGGGACCCGAGAGGCAAGATGGGTGCGGCCGTCAGCAAGGTGCAGTGGTTCAGGGAGGAAGCGTCGTCGTGAGCAGCAGGCCATCCCGAGGCGCTGCTCGCCTCGCGGCGATACTCGACGCACTCCCTGACGGCTTGGTGCTCGTCAACGCCAACGGCACGGTCGTCAACGCCAACACCATCGCGCTGGAGATGTTCGAGACGCCCGGCACGGCGCTCGTCGGCCGCGGGCTGCTCGATCTGCTGCCCGAGTTCGACTCCAAGCTGATCCCCGGCTCGATGCGCCGTCCCGACGCCGCCGACGCGCGCGGCCGTACGAAACCGACGCGCATGATCGCGCGGCGCACGGACGGCAGCGAGTTCCCGGCCGAGGTCACCAGCGCGAGCCTGGAGGACGGCAGGGACGCGTACAACGACTCGCACAGCTACACCGGCGACGAGCTGCTGATGCTGGTCGTACGGGATCTCTCCGGCACCATGGACACCGAGGCCGAGCTGGCCCGCTCCCAGCGCCAGACCGAGATGATCCTGCGGGCCGCCTCGGAGGGCGTCGTCGGTACGGACACCGAGGGCCGGGTCGTCCTCGTCAATCCCGCCGCGGCCCAGATCCTCGGCTTCCGCGCCAGCGACCTCGGCGGCCATCAGCTCCATCCGCTGATCCTGCACTCGCGCGCGGACGGCGAGCCGTTCCCGTACGAGGACTCACCGCTCGCCGACACGCTCAGGTCGGGACGCAAGCACCGGGTGCGCGGACAGGTCCTGTGGGCGAAGAACGGCAAGCAGGTGCCGGTCGATCTGACGACCGCGCCGGTACGGGACGGCGACCAGCTCGTCGGCGCCGTGATGACCTTCACCGACCGCCGTCCGTTCGACGAGCTCACCAAGCAGCACGCCACCGAACTGACGGAGGCGACGGATCGGCACACGGCCGAGCTGACCGCCACGACCGACCGTCTCACCGCCGAACTGACCGGTACGAGGGACCGCCTCACCGCCGAGCTGGCGGAGGCGAACGAACGGCACGCGGCCGAGCTGGCGGACCGCAGCGATCGGTACGCCGCCGAGATCGAGGAGCTGACGGAGCGGTACGGAGACCTGGCCGGCCGGCACTCCCAGCTCACCGCCGTACTCGGCGAATCCCTGCGCGGCCCGTTGGAGGAGCTGCGCGGCGAACTGGGCACGCTCGCCGCCGACCCGGCCGGCCAGCTCTGGCCCGAGGCGAACCAGATCCTGCACCACCTGGCCGCCGGTTACGCCCGGATGACGACGCTCGTGGACAACGTCCTCGGCTACCAGCGGCTCGACGCCGGCACGGAACAGCTCGTCAAGACGAACGCCCTGCTCGACGGGGTCGTCGCGGCCGGCGTGGAGGGCGCGATCGAGCTGATCGGGCCCGGCCGGGCGCAGTTCGCGGTGCATGCCCCGCCGATCGAGGCCGAGGTGGACGCGGCGCGGCTGGCGACGGCGCTCGCGCATCTCGTCGCCGATGTGGCCGGTGTCGACTCGACGGGCCGGGCCCGGCTGACGACGGGCGGCGGATATGTCGACTCGACGATCGTGGTGGCCGCGGCGCAGCGCGGTGATGTCGTACGGATCGAGGTACGCGGACCGTTCGCCGGTGGCGATCCGGTCCATGAACCGATTGTCCGAGGGATCGTACGAGCACACGGTGGCGTGTTGCAGACGCACGAGATGCCGGGCCTGGGCGGCAGCGCGTACGTACTGGAGCTGCCGCTGGGAGAGGGCTCGGGTACGGTTCCGCCGCCCGCGCCTGTATCGGCGTCGGCATCCGCATCGGCATCGGCATCGGCGGACTCCCAGTCCGCGCCCGGGCTGCCCGCGCGGCAGGCACCTGGGACGCAGCAGGCCCCCGGGACTTCGGGCGGCGGCAGGCGGCGGGCGCGTCGGTCGTCCACGGACGCGTTCCTGGAAGGTCCGGGCGAGGACACCGGGGAGCCCACGGGACGACGGCGTGCGCGCGCGGCCGAGAGCGGGGCTCCGGGGACGGCTGCTGGAAGCGCCGGGACCGCCGGTGGGTCCGCTGTTGAAGGTCACCAAGGACAGCAGGGGCAGCAAGGGCTGATCCCGGCGCAGGATGCTGGCGCGACCGGTGGCGGTGGTACGGGACGTCGGCGCGGGCGGCCCAGCCCGGCCGAGGACGCCTCGGTCGGCGGCGCGGCGGGCGTGGCGCCTGGCGCAGGACCGGGTACGGCA
>NZ_FMDK01000600.1 GCF_900091995.1 Streptomyces sp. MnatMP-M17 | reverse complement strand
GCTGCTGGCCCGCAGCCGGCTGCCGGTGGCGGGGCTGCGCACCAAACACATCCAGTACAGCCTGTGCCAGGCGCCGCTGGAGGGGCTCGGGCCGTTCGTCGACGAGAACTCCGGCCTGTACGGCAGGCCCCACGAGGACGGTGGCTTCCTGCTCGGGCTGCCCTCCGACCGGTGGGGAGTCGACCCGGACGCGACGGCACCGGACCAGGCGCTGGCGCGGCGGGTCGCCGAGAGCGCGCGGCGGGTGTTCGGTGTGCCGGTCGCCGTGGGGCGCACCGTCGCCTCCTGCGACTGCTATCACGACCCCGCGGGGCTGGAACTGCGTTCTCTCGGGCCGGGTCTGCACACTTTCACCGGGGGCAGCGGAGGCGCGGCAAAGACCGTCGTCGCCGCCAGCAGGAAGGCCGCGGCGGCGCTGTTGGCCTGACTTCCGTACGCGATATCGAGGCAGTCCGCAATGAGTGCGGGCCGGGAGATCTCCCGGCCCGCACTCTTTTTTTCTGGTGTGTTCAACTTCCCTGATCTACGCGCGTTCAACTTAGGTTTTCCGTTCAACTCCGCCTGTCCCGACCGCTGTTGATTCGGCCATCCGGACCCGCGAAGATTTCACGCGGCCTCAGGAATCGCAGCGAGAGAGAGATATCAATGGCGCAGCTTCCGCATGGCTTCGGAATTACTGGTTTCGGTTACTCCTTCGGAGCGGACCAGAATGTCGAAGAAGTAGCGGGAACGTATGTCCCCGACCCGGAACGCATTGTGCGGTGGGGTTACCACACCTTTCACCGGGCACCCGACGACATCACCACGACCGACCTCGCGGCACAGGCCGCGCGTGACGCCCTGTCCCGCACCTCGATGACCGTCGACGACATCGACCTGCTGGTGCTGGCCACCTCCGAGCACCCCGAGTACCCGCACTGGGACGGGTCGGCGGCGCTGGGCCGGGCCCTGAAGATGGAGAGCCGGCAGACCCTGCTGCTGAACGAGGGCTGTGCCTCGGGCGTCACCGGACTGGGCATCGTCGCCGGGGTCCTCGCCGTGCAGCCGGAGATCAGCACCGTGCTGTTCGTCGCGGTGAACAGGGTCAGCGAGTTCCACCGCAACCGCATGACGGTCAACAACGCGGTGCACAGCGACGGCGCCGTCGCCGCGGTCCTGCGCCGCGGTCACGAGCGCAACGCCTGGCTCGCCACCGAGCAGTTCACGATCCCGGACCTGTGCGACTGGTTCCGCACCGACTACGGCGGCGCCGTGGCACCCGTGCCCCCGGAGGGCTGGTCGAGCAGGACGGCGCCGGCCGGTCATGTGCGCGTGCAGGAGTACTTCCGCAAGGACCCCGCGCGGCTGCGCGAGTTCGGGCAGGCGGCGATCACCCGCACCCTCGACGTCATCGACGGGGCGTGCAAGCGGGCCGGCGTCGGCCGAGACGAGGTGCGGCACGTCATCTACATCAACGACCCGGACGGCATCGCCGACATCGCCGAGCCGCTCGGCCTGCCCCTGGAGCGCACCAACGCCGAGATCGCCAGGGCCCACGGCCACATGGGCTCCGCCGACCAGCTCACCGCGCTCGGCGAGCTGATCGAGCAGGGCGTCGTCGCCCCCGGCGACCTGGTCGCGCTGACCGGGATCTCCATCGGGATGCGCTGGTACTGCTCCCTCGTCCGGGCCTGACCCGCGTCCCACAGGAAGGCATCGCACCGTGAGCGAGAGCGACAACCCGGCGGCGGCGCTGCGTGCGGCCGTACGGGAACGACGCATGCCCGGTCACCCCACCCGCAGGGCACTGCTGGAGAGCGGCGACCCGGCCCTGGCCCGGCAGGCCGGCCGGATCCTGAAGGACCTGGCCGTGGACGGGGAACGGCCCCGCGAGGTGGACGTGGCCGTCCTGGCCACCTGCACCGTCGGCCCGTTCGAGCCCCTGCTGCGCGCCCAGCTGGTCGGCGCCGGACTGCTGCCCGCCCTGCGCAGCGCGGACTACGGCACCTTCGGTATGTCGCTGGCGACCGGGTCGTTCACCCGCGACGGCGACCCCGGACTGGTCGCCGTGCTGCTGGACGCCGGGTACTTTCTGCCGGGCGACCTCGGCGCCGCCGAGCCCGACGTGCTCGCGAAGTACGTCGACGCCCGGCTGGAGGAACTGCGCGGACTGCTGGCCGGCGCCCTGAAGCACACGGCCGCCACCGTCGTCGTGCACACCGTCCCGCTGCCCGCCCAGGTCCGCAACGGGATCATCAGCGTGCGGGCCCGCGCCCAGGTGGCCCGCTCCTGGTACCGGCTGAACGCGGGCCTCCTCGCCCTCGCCGAGGAACACGACCAGGTGGTCGCCGTCGACCTCGTCGGCGAGCTGGCCGAGGCACCGGTCCAGGCGTGCGACGTACGGCTGCACCGGTACGGCGATCTGCCCTACAGCGACGACGCGTTGCTGCTGCTGGCCCGGCTCGTGCGCCGGGTCGCCCAGGCCCGCGCCGGACTGTCCCGTAAGGTCCTCGCCCTCGACCTGGACAACACCCTGTGGGGCGGCGTCCTCGGCGAGGCCGGGCCCCAGGGCGTCCAGGTGGGCGGCCTGTACCCGGGCAACTGCTACTCCGAACTCCAGCGCACGGTGGCCAGGCTGCGCGAGCAGGGCGTCGTGCTGGTCCTGGCCAGCAAGAACGACCGGGACCAGGTGGAGAAGGTCCTCACCGAGCACCCGGACGTGCTGCTGCGGCCCGAGGCGTTCTCCGTGCGGATGGTCGACTGGTCGGCGAAGGCGGGCAATCTGCGCCGGGCCGCCGAGGCGCTGTCCCTGTCGACCGAGTCGTTCGTCTTCATGGACGACTCCGACTTCGAGCGTGCCCAGGTCGGCGACGAACTGCCCGAGGTCGCCGTGGTCTCCGCGGCCGGTGACCCCGCCCACCTGGTGGACTCGCTGCTGCGGCACGGCTGGTTCGACGTCATGGCGCTCACCGACACCGACCGTAAGCGCCCCGAGCTGTACCGCAACCGTGCGCTGCGCGGCGACTTCTCCTCCGGGTTCGACTCCTCGGAGGACTTCCTGCGGGCGCTGGACCTCAAGGTGGAGGTGACTCCGGCGAGCGAGTACACGATCGGCCGGATCGCCCAGCTCGCCGCCCGCACCAACCAGTTCAACCTCACCGGGATCCGCTACGACGAGGCGGTCACCCGGCGGATGAGCGAGGACGCCGGCCATCTGGTGCTGTCGGTGTCGGTCGCCGACCGCTTCGGTGACGAGGGCATCGTCGGCGCCCTGTGGGTCGAGCGCACCGACGAGGTGTGGCGGGTCCTCAACCTCGTCCTGAGCTGCCGGGTGCTCAGCCGCGGCGTGGAGCGGGCGGCCGTCGGCCGGCTCGCCGAACTGGCCGCGCTGGCCGGTGCCCGGAGCGTCGAGGGGCACTACCGGCCCTCGGACCGCAACGGCGTCGCCGCGGACTTCTGGACAGGCGCCGGATTCACCCCGGCCGCCTCCCCGCAGGAGACGGAGACACAGGTCTTCACCCTCGACGCGGCCACCGCTAAGGAAATCGCACCGGAATGGATCGCACTGAACGAAAGGAATGGATCCCCGCATGAGTGAAACGGGCTCGATCGAGGAGTCGGTGAGGGAGATCATCGCCGACGTACTGGGCGCCGACCCCGCGGACATCCCCGCTGACCAGGCACTTGCCGCGCTCGGCTGGGACAGCATGAATTCGATGGAAGCCCTGGTGCGCCTGGAGAAGCAGTTCTCCGTCGATCTGGACCTGCGGTCCTTTCACGCCGCCTACACCGTGACCGACATGGTCGCGCTGGTCGAGAAGTTCTAAGAATTCAGGGAGGGACCAATTGCGGCACCAGGAAGTCGAAGTCCTCGCCATCGGCGCAGGGCCGGCCAACCTCGCACTCGGCATAGCGCTGGAGGAGCTCGCCCCCAAGGAGCTCGCGGCGGGCACACTGATCATCGAGCAGCACGACGACACCGTGTGGCAGCGCGGCATGCTGCTGCCGTGGACCCAGAGCCAGGTCTCGTTCCTCAAGGACCTGGTGACGCTGCGCAATCCGCGCAGTGAGTTCTCCTTCGTCAACTACCTCCACTCGATCGGCAGGCTCGACGAGTTCATCAACCTCGGCACGTTCACGCCGTACCGCTCGGAGATCTCCGGGTACCTCCAGTGGGTGGCCTCCTCGCTGCGCGAGGTGCAGGTCGAGTACGGGCGGCGCTGTGTGTCGATCGAGCCCGGTCCGTCCCGGGGCGGCGAGGTCGACCACTGGCTGGCGCGCACCGCCGACGGCGCGGTGATCTCCAGCCGCAACCTGGTGATCGGCGCGGGCCGGGACGCGTTCGTACCCGCCGAGCTCACCGCGCTCCCCGAGCGCCGCGTCATCCACAGCACCCGGTACTCGCACCGGATCGACGCGCTCGACCCGGCCGAGGTGCGCCGGATCGTGGTGATCGGGGGCGCGCAGAGCGCCGCCGAGCTGCTGTGGGCCGCCTACCAGCGGTTCCCCGAGGCGCAGTGCACGATGCTGATGCGCTCGATCGGCCTGAACGCCTACCAGACCAGCAAGTTCACCAACGAGCTGTTCTACCCGTCGTTCATCGACGACTTCTACGCCACCCGCGCCGAGACCCGCCGCCAGGTGCTCCGCGAGATGCACGTCACCAACTACGCCGGGCTCGCCCCGAACATGCTGGAGACGCTCTACCGCGAGATGTACCAGGAGCGCCTCCAGGGCACCGAGCGGCTGCGGATGCTCACGCTGACCGATCTGGCGGGCGCCCGCATGGACGGTGACGAGGTCGTCCTCGACACCGTCGACCGCAAGTCCGGCGAGCGCGGCGAACTGCGCTGCGACCTCGTACTGCTCGGCACCGGCTTCGTACGGGACATGCCCGCCATGGTGCGTGAGCTGGCCGTCACGACCGGCGCCGGCGAGGCCATTGTCGACCGCAACTACCGCATGCGGCTGCCCGGTTCGTACACCGCGAACTGCTACCTCCAGGGCGTCAACGAAGCCACTCACGGCATCGCCGACTCCCTGCTCAGCGTGCTCGCCAGTCGCTCCCAGGACATCGTGACCGACCTGCTGGCCCGCCGCGGCGCCGCCTCCGACGAGGCCCTGCTCGCCAAGGCCCTGTGACCGGGGCCCCGCCGAACCCGTCAGCGCACCCAGCGGCAGAGGAGACACACACATGGAAATCCGAGAGCTCGACCGGGACAACCTCGCACCGGACAACGGACTGCGCGCCCAGCGTCTGTTCCCCTGGCCGGCCCTGAACGCGCCCTTCGAGGGCTCCTGGTGCGTCGTGCCGCCGGGCGCGGCCTCCGGCCCGCACAGCCACCACGAGTACGAGGTCTGGATCGCGATGACCGGCGAGGCGGCGATCCTCAGCGAGGGGAAGAAGGTGCCGTTCGCCGCCGGTGACGTCGTCCACTTCCGCCCCGGCACCCGGCACCAGGTCGTCAACGACTCCGACGCCGACTTCCAGATGTACGCGGTCTGGTGGGACGCCGAGCTGGCGGAGAAGTTCTCCGTCCGGCACCGGGAGGAGACGGCATGAGCGGGCGCAGCCGGCGCCGCGCCGTCGTCGTCGCGGCGACCCCGACCCCCAACGGGGATCTGCACATCGGCCACATGGCCGGCCCGTATCTCGCGGGCGACGTCTACAGCCGCTACCTGGCGGCCGACGGCCGGGACGTGATCTACACGACCTGCACCGACGACAGCCAGACCTACGTCACCACCACGGCCCGCCGACTCGGTGTGTCCGCCGAGCAGTTGTGCGCCGAGTCCACCGCGAAGATCGAGCGGAGCATCTCCGCGATGGGCCTGTCGATGGAAGGGCTGCCGCCCATCGACGACCGCTACCGCGCCACTGTCCTTGAGTTCTTCACCCGCCTGCACGAGACGGACCGGCTGCGCGAGCGGACCGTACGGCTGCCGTACGCGCAGGAGTCCGGCCGGTATCTGTACGACGGCCTGATGACCGGCAGCTGCCCGGTCTGCCTGACCGGCAGCGCGGGAGGCGTCTGCGAGGGCTGCGGGCACCCCAACAACGCCGACGAACTGCTCGGCGCGCGCTCGGTGCTGGAGCCGGACTCGCCGGTGACCACCCGCGAGGTGACCATCCTGGTGCTGCCCATGGAGGAGTACCGCGAGCGGCTGACCTCCTACTTCGCCGAGCGCCTCGGACGCTGGCGGCCGCACGCCGCCCAGCTGGTACGCGAGTTGCTGGCCCGTCCGCTGCCGGAGATACCGGTGACGGTGCCCGGCGACTGGGGCATCGCGGCGCCCTTCCCCGAGACGCCGGGGCAGATCCTCTACCCGTGGGTGGAGGCCATGCCGGCCGTCATGTACAGCACCTGGTGGTCCGCGGACCGGCGCGGCGAGCGCACCGAGGCCGTCGACGAGCTCTGGCGGGCCGGCAGCGGGACGGAGCTCGTGTACTTCCACGGCTTCGACAACGTCTACCACTGGGGTCTGCTGGACCTCGTGCTGCTGATGGCGCACGGCGACCGCTATGTGCTGCCCGAGGCCAACATCAGCAACGAGTTCTACGACCTGGAGGGCGAGAAGTTCTCCACCAGCCGCAACCACCTGATCTGGTCGGCGGACCTGCTGGCGGAGGTGCCGAGGGACCTCGTGCGCTTCTATCTGGCGCTGACCGCACCGGAGTTCCAGCGCACCGACTTCAGCACCGCCGCCCTCACCAAGGTGACCGAGCGACGGCTGATCGGGCCGTGGAACCGGCTGGCCGAGGCGCTGAACGCGCTCGCTCCAGCCGGTGCGGGGAGCCCGCTGCCGACCACCGCGACGGGCCGGGACCGGGCGGCCGGGATCATCGAGCGGTTCCGGCTCACCTATGAGCTGGACGGCTTCAACCTGGGCCGCAGCGCCGAGAACGTAGTCGCGGCCCTCGACCGGCTGGCGGCCGCGGCCCAGGAGCCGCGCGAGCGGGACGACTCGCTCGGCACCGGGGACCTGCTGCTCCAGGTGCGGGCGCTGCTGGCCTGCGCCGCCCCGCTGCTCATCGACGCCGCCGCCGAGGCGACGGCCGCGGGCGTGGACCTGGCGCTGGACGCCGAACAGCCCGAGAAGATCACCCCGTTCGCCCTGCCCCGGCTGCCGCGGGCGGCCAGGGCCGGCGCCGCACGCACGGAGGTGGCGGCATGAAGCTGCTCACGCTGGAGACGGTGCAGTACCTGAACTACTACCACGGCCGCTACGGGCAGGTGGAGGACCTGGGCGTCGACCTCTACGTTCTCAACGGGGAGGGCACGGACGACTTCTGGCGGGCGGACCGCTATCGCACGGCGGGCTCCCGGAAGATCGACGACATCGTCGACCGGGCCCGCGCATGGCATGCGGAGGAACGTTTCGACGGGGTGATCACCTTCTCCGAGTCCTCCGTCATCACCGTCGCCGCGGTCGCCGACGCACTGGGCCTGCCGGGCATCGGGGTGCCGGCCGCCGTGTGCAGCAGGAACAAGTACCTGATGCGCCAGGCCTACGAGCGGGCGGGCGCCCCGATCCCCTCGTACCGGCTGG
>NZ_FMDK01000795.1 GCF_900091995.1 Streptomyces sp. MnatMP-M17 | reverse complement strand
CGTTCTTACGGAAGGTGGCCTCGGCCGAGGCCACCGCCGAGAACGACTCGTCGACGAAGGTCACCCGGGCCGCCGGATTCTCCAGCGCCGCCGCGGTGCCGATCACACCGTTGCCGCAGCCGAGGTCGACCACATGCTCGGGACCATGGCGGCGCGGGAGATGGCGCAGCAGGAAGCGTGTGCCGATGTCGAGCCGTTCCGCGCAGAAGATCCCCGCGTGATTGACGACGGTACGGCCCGACACGGCGCCGAGCCCGTCGGGCAGCGCGTAGCTGTGCGGCCATGGGCTGGTGGTCCTGGTCCGGCCCGCCGCCGGTTCGCAGAAGATCAGCCGTGCCTTGCGCACCGCGAGCGAGGTCCTGACCGGTCCGAGGATCTGCTCGAAGAGCCTCAGCGTGGAGGTGTGGATCTCGGTGACCCGTCCCGTGCCGATGACAACGGTCCCCGGGTGTACGGCCGGTGCGAGCCGGTGCAGTTGGTCCTCCAGCAGCGCCAGGCTCTTGGGGACCCGAATCAGCAGCACATCGATCCGGTCCGGCGGAGTGTCCCTGACGGACCGCAGCCGTACCGCCTCCGTGTCGGCGCCGCCGCGCCGCAGATTGGCACGGGTCGCCCGCTGGGTGAGATACGAGTCGGTGATCTGTACGAGCGGCTCCACGCGGAGCTGGTCGAGTCGGCGGACGGCGAGCGCGGTGGTCAGAGCGCCCCAGCGGTCCCCGAGGACGACCACGGTGCCCGAGAGATCCGTCGGCCCGGTGTCGCTGTCGGCCCCCGCGAGATGCCGCAGCAGATACTCGTCGGCGGTGTCCCACGCGCGTAGCGTGTCGCGCGGCAGCTCGGGAAATCGGGTGAGGCCGAACTCGCCCCAGGGTGTCGTCAAACGGTTCATCGTGTTCTCAGGCTAGCCGCCTCACCAGGGCGGCCACGACACAAGGATCATGTGAACACGCGGTGTTCTCGCCGGTAAGGGCGCTTGTCATGCTCGCTGTCAGGACCACCCGAATGCCCTTCCCGCCGGGCCGCCCGCCCGCAGGGACGGAATGCTCGTGCTCAGCAACCGTGCCGCGGCACCCACCACCGGAGCGAGAGGGGCCTTTCATGTTCACCCCCGCCGACCGGGCGGCACGCGGCAGGGCCGCGCGCAAAGAGGCGTCGCGCTCCTCGCACGGACTGTGGATACCGGCGGCCGACCGGCTCGATCCGCTCACCTCACTGGCCCGGCAGACCACCACCCGCGTGCCGGAACTGCTGCCTCTGCGATACGAGCGGATGGCCGCCTCCCCGTACGCCTTTCTGCGTGGCGCCGCCGCCGTGATGGCCGCCGATCTGGCCACCCAGCCGCGCTCAGGGCTGACCGTGCAGCTCTGCGGGGACGCCCAGCTGCTGAACTTCGGCGCCTTCGCCTCGTCCGACCGCGCCCTGCTCTTCGATGTCGACGACTTCGACGAGACCCATCCAGGACCGTTCGAATGGGATGTGAAACGGCTCGCGGTGAGCATCGCGGTGGCCTCCCGTGACAACGGGCAGTCCGACATCGAGGCCCGCAGGGCCGTCCACGCGGCGGCCGAGGCGTACCGCACCTCGATGCACCGGCTGGCCGGTCTCGGTGAAATGGACGTCTGGTACGAGCAGATCGACGCCGCCGACATACTGCCGCTCGTACGCTCGGGCCGGCGCAAACACCTCGGGCCCGACCCGTCGCCCGCCCGGCCGCGCACCACCCTGCGGGCGCTGGAGGAGCTGACCGACATGCCGGACGGCCGGCGCAGGATCGCTCCCGACCCACCGCTGCTCGAACCGGTCGGGCGGCTCGACATGGCCATGCTGCGGCGTATCTTCATCGGCTACCGGTCCACGCTCCCGGAGGAACGGCGGACGCTGCTCGACCGGTACCGCTTCGTGGACGCGGCCCGGAAGGTGGTGGGCGTCGCCGGTGTCGGTCTGCGCTGCCATATCGTGCTGCTGGCGGGACGTGACACCGACGATCAGCTGATCCTCCAGATCAAGGAGGCCGAGCGGTCCGTACTGGAGCCTCATCTCCAGCCGAGCGGCTACGCCCATCAGGGCCACCGGATCGTCGCGGGACAGCGGCTGCTCCAGACGGGAAGCGATCTCTTCCTCGGCTGGGTCACCGGGCCCGAGGGCCGTCACTTCTACTGGCGCCAGTTGCGTGACACCAAGGCGTCCATCACGATCGACGATCTGTCACCGTCGCTGCTGCACGACCAGGCGTGGCTGTGCGGCCGGGCTCTGGCGCGTACGCACGCGCGCTCGGGCGACCGGATCGCCATCGCCCACTATCTCGGCACCTCCGACATCTTCGACCGCGCCATGGCCGATTTCTCGCTGCGTTACGCGGACCGGAACGCGGCCGATCACGCGACGCTCGCCTCGGCGGTCGTGGCGGGCCGTATCCCGGCCGGGCACCGTTACGAGGAGCGGCGTACCGGGTTGACGGCGTCGAACAGAACCACACCGCGCTCGGCGCTCAGATAGAACGTTCCGTCGTAGTCGCCCCGGGTCACGGCGGCATCGACCGAACTCCGGAAACCGGTCCCGGATGGGCTTCCGGTCATGCCGTACGTCGCTCGGACCGCTCTCGCTCGCCCGCGCCCGGGAGCCCTCCACCGCGGTGTCCGCGGCACCGGCACAGCCGCTCACCACGACGGCGGCGATGAGGCCCGCCATCACACGGCCGAGAAGCCCAACCCGCGTCCGCACGGCCGGACCTGCGCCGGGCCGCCGGTGGAGCACCACACCGTCCTGATCCTCCGCCATGGCTCTCCCCCTGATCTTCACGCACGCCGCGGCGGGGACCAACGTAGCTCATCGGTCCAGGACCGGGCCCACGGTGTCGAGTGCGGCGCCCGCGTCCTCGGCCAGTGTCACCGCGACCTGGCGCACCTGACGGGTGGGGATGAGGCCGGGGCTCGGGCGGAGCATGAAGCGGCCCAGATAGCGGCCGTGGCCGGAGACTCTGATCTCGGTCTCACCGCCCGGCCAGCCGAGCCGTTCCAGGTCCCAGGACCGGCCGTCCACGGCGACCGTGCCGTCCTGGAGCAGCCGGGCCGGATGGCCGAGCAGGGTGCCGTACTCGAAGCGGCAGCCACGCAGCCGGAGGATCTCCACGAGATGGCGGCTGACCTGGTCCACCACGGCGTCGGGAGAGCCGGTGGAGCGGGCGAGCGCGGCGGTGTCGTGGATCCGGGCGAGCAGGCCGGAGTCCACCACGGTCAGCACACGCAGCCGGCGTGCCCGGACGGCCAGTTGCGATACGGCCAGTCCCACGGCCACCAGCAGGACGGCCGTCGTGATGTCGTTGGAGTCGGTGATGGTGAAACGCTCGAAGGGCCGGGCGAGGAAGAAGTCGAACCACACCGCCGAGGAGAGCGCGGCGAGCGCTCCGGCGACACGGTTGCCCAGGGCCGACACCGCCACGATCACCACGACCAGGATCAGCGCCAGATTGGTGCCCGCCAGATTCGTACGGAAAGGCGCCAGCAGCAGCGCGACCAGCAGAGGCGCCGCGAGTGCCGCGACCAGGGCGACGCGGTCACGGAGCGGATATGTCATGGTCCACCTCGCTCTGCCTCGCCCATAGGACCTGGCCTCGTCCATGGGACCGCCGTGGCACGGCCCGCCAGCCTCTCCAGCCTCCACCCGCGCGAGCCCGCCGCGCTCGGCGGGCCGCAGGTCTTGACGTACCTCTGCCGTCGGCCGAGGACCTCTTGACGCGCCCTTGACGGCACGGTGACCTCCAGACGTACGGGACCATGCGGTCCGGTAAAGCACCTGTGGCGGGGACACCGCGCGTGATACGTCTCCGTGTCATGGATGATCTTGTGACAGAGCGGCTCGTGCTCCATCCGCTGAGTGTCGTGGAGGCCGAGCGCGTCGCGGCCGGCGAGCCCGAGGACGGTGACCGGTGGGCGCCCGGCTATCCCGCGGACGGTGACATGGTGGGCGCCAGGCGCTATCTGACGACCTGTGCGATCACGGGCGATCCTCAGCCCTTCGGCGCGTACGAGATCCGTCTGCGCGAGGACGGCCGTGCGATCGGCGGCCTCGGCTTCCACGGCGCACCCGACGAGGATCTCGGTGTCACGATCGGCTACGGGCTGATCCCGTCGGCGCACGGCAAGGGATACGCCTCCGAGGCCGTGCGGGCACTGCTGCGTTTCGCCCGCGCCCGCGGCATCACCTCCGTACAGGGCGACACCGACCATGACAACACCGCGTCCCAGCGCGTCATGGCCGCGGTCGGGATGCGGCTCGTCTCGCAGGACGAGCGGCTGAAGTACTACCGCATCGAATTCGACCGGGCCGACGACCGACGGGCCGGGTGATCACCTGGCCCGTCCGGTCGGCGCTCACCCGCGGCGCGGGGCGTTCGTACGGCGACGTGCGGAGGACCCGGAGGAGTATCTGTCGGAGGAGGACCTGTCCGAGGACCATCGGTCGGAGGACCGGTCCGAGG
Source organism: Streptomyces sp. MnatMP-M17 (assembly GCF_900091995.1). Taxonomy (GTDB): domain Bacteria; phylum Actinomycetota; class Actinomycetes; order Streptomycetales; family Streptomycetaceae; genus Streptomyces. The sequence goes on along the minus strand of NZ_FMDK01000795.1, from coordinate 359 downwards.
ACCTGCCCGACATCCTGTCCACGGCCCGGTCGGGGACGCTGTCCATGCCGCCGCCCTCGTCGTCTCCCTCGCCCTCGGGCAGGGGCGGCAGTTCGACGGTGTAGCGCGGCTCCAGGAAGATGCCGTGGTGCTGCGGAAGCGCGTTCTGCGCGGACGCGGCGGACGGTCCGCGCGGCGGTTCCTGGCGGGACGGTGAAGAAGGCATGCACAACCGTTCGGAGAGTCGAGCGGCCGCGCGGCCCGAATGCCGATCGACCCGCTGGAGAGGTGTCTACCTCATCCGTCGCCGTCATGCACAACCGCCGCTCCCCGGAGGCCCTCGCGGTCCTTCGCCGCCCGCTGCGGACGCACGGTGTACG
>NZ_FMDK01000685.1 GCF_900091995.1 Streptomyces sp. MnatMP-M17 | reverse complement strand
GGTCCGTGGGCTGCCGTACGGCGGCCGGTGCGGTGGCGGGCGCCTGGGCGGTGGCGATCGCCGGATCGCTGCTGGGCACATCGCGGCAGGGCAGCGGCGGCATGGAGATCGCGGAGCTCCCGACGGCCGAGCTGTCCGCGTATCTGACGCGCTTCCTGGCCGGCGCCGAGGCGCAGGGCGGCTGGGCCGCCGGCGCCCTGGTGTGCGCGGGACTGCTGGTCCTGCGACGGCGGTCGTTCGACCGCCCGGCCCTCGGCGCTCCTGGGCATGTGTGAGGACGCCCGCACGCCCCGCACGCACGCACCAGGCAATCAACGACGACTGAATCGAAAGGAACGCGCGTGACAGCAACGGACACGGCGACAGACATAACGGCAGCGGCCATGGCGGTGGAGGTGCGCGGGCTGACCGTCAGACACCGCCGGACGGTCGCGCTCGACACGGTCGATCTCGGCCTGGGCCCCGGCGTCCACGGACTGCTCGGTCCCAACGGCGCGGGCAAGACCTCCCTGATCCGGGTCCTCGCGACGGTCGCCGCGCCCGCCGAAGGGCGGGTGGAGCTGCTGGGCCTGAATGTGTCCGAGCACGAGCCCCGCGCGGCCGTACGGCGGCGGCTCGGCTATCTCCCGCAGGAGTTCGGCTACTACCCGGGCTTCACGGTCCGTGAGTTCGTCTCGTATGTGGCCTGGCTCAAGGAGATGCCCGCGCCTCAGGTGCCCGGGGCCGTGGAGCGCGCGGTCGACCGGGTCGGGCTGATGGACCGTATCGACACCAAGGTGAAGACGCTGTCGGGAGGCATGGTGCGCCGGATCGGGATCGCCCAGGCGATCGTCAACGAGCCCGATCTGCTGCTGCTCGACGAGCCGACCGCCGGTCTCGATCCGGAACAGCGCGTCGAGTTCAGGGCGCTGCTCCGGGACATGGGCTCCGCCTCCACCGTGATCGTCTCCACGCATCTCGTGGAGGATGTCGCGGCGGCCTGCTCGGAGGTGACGCTGCTGGAGTCCGGCCGGATCGCGTTCCGCGGTACGACGGCGGAGCTGACCGCGCTGGGAGACGGCACGGGCGACAAGCCCGGCGACAACCCGATCGAACGCGGCTACACGGCGGCGGTACGAGCGGTACGGGCCGTACGGTCACACCGCGCCGCGTCCGAAACCGCCTCCATGACCGCCACGGAGGCCGCCCGATGAGCGCCGTCAACACCTCTGGCACTGACACCTCTGGCACCCCTGGCACGCCTGACACCCCTGGCACCACCTCCCGTACTGCACCGTCCCTTCGCAGACCTCTCCGCGCCGAGCTGCTGCGAGGCGTCGGTCCATGGGCCGGTACCGCGGTCGCCGTGACCATCTGGGTGGTCATGTACTCCAAGGTGCCCCAATGGCAAGGGCGTTGGACGGAGACCACCGATCTGCTGCGCGTCGTCGGACTGCTGCTCTGCGGGCCCGTCGCCGCCGCCGCCGGGTGCTGGCAGGGCGGACGTGAGCGGCGGCGCGGCACCGACGAACTGTGGATGTCGTTCCCGCGCACCCGGCTGCGCCAGGCGCTCCATGCCCTGGCACCCGCCGCGCTCTGGCCGCCCGCCGGATATCTCGTCGGTGCGAGCGGCTGTCTGCTGGCGACCTGGCCGTACGCGAGCGGCCCGCCGCCGTTCGTCTCGCTGATCGCGGCGGACGCGGTGGCCCTCGCCGCTCTTGGTGTGCTGGGCTTCGTGGCCGGCCGGCTGATCCCGTGGCGACTGGCCGCACCGGTGCTGGGCGCCGTCACCTATATCGCGCTGGGCCTTCCGGCCTACACCCAGTGGGACATCCGCTGGCTGGATCCGGCCACCGACCACTTTTATCTCTGGGACCGGCCGGTGTGGTGGTTCGGACCGGCGAGCGCCGTGTGGACGGGCGGTCTCGCGGCGGCGGCGCTCCTGGCGTACGCGGCCCGGCGCCGCGTCCTCGCGCTGCTCCCTCTCGTTCTCGCCTTCGCCGCAGCCGTACCGATCGCACTGGCCGGCGAGGCGGTGTGGCGCCCGGATCCGGAGGCGGCCCGGCTGGTCTGCGACAACAGCGACGACGGCACTCCGCAGGTGTGCGTGACGGCGGTCGACCGGAAACTGCTGCCCGCGACCTCGGCGGCGCTCGCCGGTACCAACGCCAAGCTGCGCGGCGTACCGGGCGCGCCCACCCGCTGGGTCGACGGCCGCTCGCACCGGCCGGAGGAGGTTGGGCTGCTGACCCCTGCCGACCTGGCCGTACGCGACCGGCTACCCGATCCCGCGTACTACGCGAACTGGGCGGTCGGCGCTCTCTTCGACGACGACTGCGGTCGGACCGAATTCGACGCCCCCGGCTGGGAGCAGGCCTCCGCCATCCATTCGGCCGTACGCCAATGGCTCGCCCCGCACCCGAACTCGGCCCCGCCCTGGCCGGAGACCGTCGCGCACCTCAAGCGGCTCGAAGCCATGAACGCCGAGCAGGGCCGTGCCTATCTCACCCGCTATCTCGCCGCCGACCGCTGCCGCGCCGACGAGGTGCCGGTCCCATGAACGGAAAACGCGGAACCCGAAGGCGGGCGACAAAGGACGGGCGACAAAGGATTTGTCCCTCCCGCTCCCTCCGCACCAGGATGTTGGCGATGTGTTCCACCGACGGACACCGACGGAGAGGTCCGCATGCCCGTACCCGCCACTTCCGTACCCCCTGCGGTCCCCACCTCGGCGGTCCCTGTCTCGTTCCCCGGCCCGGACTCCGCTCCCCTCACCCTCGACCGCCGCGACGGACCGTACGGCGAGATCGTGCTGCGACAGCGCGGCGAACGGCTGGAAATCATCGCCAACGGATGCTTCCTGATGGACACCTCGGACGGCCGCTCCGAGCGTCTGCTGATCGACGCGGCGCTGGACACGCTGCTCGCGGCGCGTTCCGCACCGCGACCGGAACCGGAACCGCGGTCGGAACCGGAGCCGCCCGCGCCGAAGCCGTCCGTTCTCGTCGGCGGGCTCGGGGTGGGCTTCTCCCTCGCGCACGCCGCCGCCGATGCCCGCTGGGGCCGGATCGTGGTCGTCGAGCGTGAGCAGGCCGTCATCGACTGGCATCGCGAGGGCCCGCTCGGCCGGATCTCGGCCGCCGCGCTCGCCGATCCGCGGACCGAGATCCGCCGCGCCGATCTGGTGGAGTACGTACACACCGCCACGGAGCGTTACGACGCGCTCTGTCTGGACATCGACAACGGACCGGACTGGACGGTGACCGAGGGCAACGGGAATCTGTACTCGGCGGACGGTCTGGCCGCCTGCCGCGCGCGGCTGAAACCCGGCGGTGTGCTCGCCGTATGGTCGGCGCGGCCGTCGCCCGCCTTCGGCGAAACATTGCGGAATGCCGGTTTCACCGGGGTACGGGAGGAAGAGATCCGGGTTGCCCGAGGCGTACCCGACGTGGTCCATCTCGCTGTTCGCACTGCGTAGCCGGAAGGCCGCCGCTGCCTCTACGCTGCACCACACACACATCGATCCACATCCGCATCGGGAATGTGGATCGCGGGAACAAGGATCGCGGAACGCGTACCAGGGGCGGGGCGATGGAGCAGACACACACCAGCCACAACGGAGTCGCGGCGACGCCCGGCGCCCAGCGCCGGGTCCTGGTCGTCGAGGACGATGCGACGATCGTCGACGCCATCGCCGCACGGCTGAGGGCCGAGGGATTTCTGGTGCAGACGGCGGTGGACGGCCCGGCGGCCGTCGACGCGGCCGAGGCCTGGCAGCCGGACGTGATGGTCCTCGATGTGATGCTGCCCGGCTTCGACGGCCTGGAGGTCTGCCGCCGGGTCCAGTCGCAGCGCCCGGTGCCGGTGCTGATGCTGACGGCCCGCGACGACGAGACCGACATGCTGGTCGGCCTCGGCGTCGGCGCCGACGACTACATGACCAAGCCGTTCTCCATGCGGGAGCTGGCGGCCCGGGTGCATGTGCTGCTGCGCCGGGTGGAGCGCGCGGCGCTCGCCGCGGTGACTCCGCGCAGCGGCATCCTGCGGCTGGGCGAGCTGGAGATCGACCACGCGCAGCGCCGGGTGCGGGTGCGCGGCGAGGATGTCCATCTGACGCCCACCGAGTTCGATCTGCTGGTGTGCCTGGCGAACACTCCGCGCGCGGTGCTCTCCCGGGAGCAGCTTCTCGCCGAGGTGTGGGACTGGGCGGACGCCTCCGGCACCCGTACGGTCGACAGCCATATCAAGGCGCTGCGCCGGAAGATCGGCGCCGAGCGGATCCGTACGGTGCACGGCGTCGGATACGCGCTGGAGACTCCCGCGCCATGAGCCGCGCCACGAGCCGCGCCATGAGCCGGTCGGGCTCCGGTGCGGACACAGCGGACACACACGGCACACACGGCACGGACACGCACGGCGGCGGTACGGAGCCCACCGGCCTGCGGCCGTTCTCCATCAAGGCCAAGCTCGGCACCCTGGTCGTCGTCTCCGTCTTCATCACCACCGGTCTGCTGATGGTGGCCCTGCGCACCGAGACCGAGCTCCGCTTCATCACCGTCTTCTCGATGATCGCCACCTTGCTGATCACCCAGTTCGTGGCCCACGGTCTGACCGCGCCGCTCGACGAGATGAACACCGTCGCCAAGGGCATCTCGCACGGCGACTACACCCGCCGCGTCAGCGGCGCCGACCGCCGGGACGAGCTGGGCGACCTCGCCTCCACGATCAACCGCATGGCCGACGACCTGGAGGCGGAGGACCGGCACCGCAGGGAGCTGATCGCCAATGTCTCGCACGAGCTGCGCACACCGATCGCCGCGCTGCGGGCCGTGCTGGAGAACGTCGTGGACGGAGTCTCCGCCGCCGATCCCGAGACGATGCTGACGGCGCTGCGCCAGACGGAGCGGCTCCGCCG
>NZ_FMDK01000056.1 GCF_900091995.1 Streptomyces sp. MnatMP-M17 | reverse complement strand
CCGGCCAGCACACCGGCCCGGCCGCGCGCGGCGCCCAGACCGCGGGCGGCTGCCGCCAGCGCCTCGGGCCAGCTCGCCGGTTCGAGGACGCCGTCCTCGTTCCGTACGAGCGGAGTGGTGAGCCGGTCGGGCTTCTGCGCGTAGCGGAAGCCGAACCGTCCCTTGTCGCAGATCCACTCCTCGTTGACCTCTGGGTCGTTCGCCGCCAGCCGCCGCATGACCTTGCCGCGCCGGTGGTCGGTACGGGTCGCGCAGCCGCCCGCGCAGTGCTCGCAGACGCTCGGCGAGGACACCAGGTCGAACGGGCGGGAGCGGAAGCGGTACGCCGCCGAGGTCAGCGCGCCGACCGGGCAGATCTGGATGGTGTTGCCGGAGAAGTACGACTCGAACGGATCGCCCTCGCCGGTGCCGACCTGCTGGAGCGCGCCACGCTCCAGCAGCTCGATCATCGGGTCGCCCGCGATCTGGTTGGAGAACCGGGTGCAGCGGGCGCAGAGCACACACCGCTCACGGTCGAGCAGCACCTGGGTGGAGATCGGCACGGGCTTCTCGAAGGTGCGCTTCTTGCCCTCGAAGCGGGTGTCCGGATCGCCGACCTGCATGGCCTGGTTCTGGAGCGGGCACTCGCCGCCCTTGTCGCAGACCGGGCAGTCCAGCGGGTGGTTGATGAGCAGCAGCTCCATCACTCCGCGCTGCGCCTTCTCGGCGACCGGCGAGGTGAGCTGCGACTTGACGACCATCCCGTCGGTGCAGGTGATGGTGCAGGACGCCATCGGCTTGCGCTGGCCCTCGACCTCCACGATGCACTGCCGGCAGGCACCGGCCGGATCGAGCAGCGGATGGTCGCAGAAGCGCGGGATCTCGATGCCGAGCAGCTCGGCGGCGCGGATCACCAGAGTCCCCTTGGGGACGGAGATCTCGATGCCGTCGATGGTCAGCGAGACGAGGTCCTCGGGCGGGACCGGGGCCTCACCGCTCCCGGAGCCGGCGGCCGACGTGGTGACGGTCATGCGTTCACCTCCAGGTGGTTGTCGGCCCAGGCGGTCGACCTGGACGGGTCGAGAGGGCAGCCCTTGCCGGTGATGTGCTGCTCGTACTCCTCACGGAAGTACTTGAGCGAGGAGAAGATCGGGGCGGCGGCCCCGTCGCCGAGCGCGCAGAACGACTTGCCGTTGATGTTGTCGGCGATGTCGTTGAGCTTGTCGAGATCGGCAAGGGTGCCGGCCCCGCTTTCGATGGCACGCAGCAACTGGACCAGCCAGTACGTGCCTTCGCGGCAGGGCGTGCACTTGCCGCAGGACTCGTGCGCGTAGAACTCGGTCCAGCGGGTGACGGCCCGTACGACACAGGTCGTCTCGTCGAAGCACTGGAGCGCCTTGGTGCCGAGCATGGAGCCCGCCGCGCCCACGCCCTCGTAGTCCAGCGGGACATCAAGGTGCTCGTCGGTGAACATCGGCGTCGAGGAGCCGCCGGGCGTCCAGAACTTGAGCCGGTGGCCCTTGCGGATACCGCCGCCCATGTCGAGGAGCTGGCGCAGCGTGAGGCCGAGAGGGCCCTCGTACTGGCCGGGATTGGTGACATGCCCGCTGAGCGAGTAGAGCGTGAAGCCCGGCGACTTCTCGCTGCCCATGGACCTGAACCAGTCCTTGCCGCGGTGCAGGATCGCGGGAACAGACGCGATGGACTCGACGTTGTTGACCACGGTGGGACACGCGTACAGACCCGCGACCGCCGGGAAGGGAGGACGGAGCCGGGGCTGGCCGCGACGGCCCTCCAGCGAGTCGAGCAGCGCGGTCTCCTCACCACAGATGTACGCGCCCGCGCCCGCGTGCACGGTGACATCGAGATCGAGTCCGCTGCCCAGGATGTTCTTGCCGAGATAGCCCGCCGCGTAGGCCTCGCGGACCGCTTCGTGCAGCCTGCGCAGTACGGGCACGACCTCGCCGCGCAGATAGATGAAGGCGTGCTGCGAGCGGATCGCGTAGCAGGCGATCACGATGCCCTCGATGAGGGAGTGCGGATTGGCGAAGAGAAGAGGGATGTCCTTGCAGGTGCCCGGTTCCGACTCGTCCGCGTTGACGACGAGATAGTGCGGCTTGCCGTCGCCCTGCGGAATGAACTGCCACTTCATTCCGGTGGGGAAGCCCGCGCCGCCGCGTCCGCGCAGCCCGGATTCCTTGACGTACGCGATGAGATCGTCGGGCGCCATCGCGAAGGCCTTCTTGAGGCCCTCGTATCCGTCGTGCCGCTCATAGGTGGCCAGCGTCCAGGATTCCGGCTGGTCCCAGAAGGCGGACAGAACGGGTGCGAGGAGCTTCTCGGGACTCGTCCCGTTCTCGTCCAGCTCGGCTGTCATGGTCATCACTCCCCCTCCTCTGTGACGGGGCCGGCCGGGTGGGCGGGGTCGGAGGCCGACGTCTGCTGCGGTGCGTCGTGCGAGCTGAGGTGCTGCGAGCCCGGCTGCGGTTCGTCGCGCGGGGCCTCCGAGTCGCGCGGACGGACCACCCGGGGCCTGGGCGCCTCGCCCTTGGCCAGCCGCAGACCGACCAGCGACGCGGGACCGGCGCCGCCGGTGGCCTCGACGGCGCCCGGGCGCTCGTCGGGGAAGCCGGCGAGGATGCGCGCGGTCTCCTTGTAGGTGCACAGCGGCGCGCCACGGGTGGGCTCGACGGGACGGCCTTCGCGGAGATCGTCGACGAGCCGCTTGGCGCTCTCGGGCGTCTGGTTGTCGAAGAACTCCCAGTTGACCATCACCACGGGCGCGAAGTCGCAGGCCGCGTTGCACTCGATGTGTTCGAGGGTGACCTTGCCGTCCTCGGTCGTCTCGTCGTTGCCGACGCCGAGGTGCTCCTTCAGCTCGTCGAAGATGGCGTCGCCGCCCATCACCGCGCAGAGCGTGTTCGTACAGACGCCGACCTGGTAGTCGCCGCCCGGCTTGCGCCGGTACATGGAGTAGAAGGTCGCGACGGCGGTGACCTCGGCGGTGGTGAGGTCGAGCAGCTCGGCGCAGAAGGCCATGCCCGTACGGGACACATGGCCCTCCTCCGACTGCACCAGATGCAGCAGAGGGAGCAGCGCGGAGCGTGTCCCGGGGTAGCGGGCGATGATCTCCTTGGCGTCCGCTTCGAGCCTGGCCCGTACCTCGGCCGGGTAGTCGGGCGCGGGGAGCTGGGGCATGCCCAGGCTGACCTCGGAGTTGGGCGGTGTGGCGGTCACCGGTCGACGCCTCCCATCACGGGGTCGATGGACGCGACGGCGACGATGACATCGGCGACCTGGCCGCCCTCGCACATGGCCGCCATGGCCTGGAGATTGGTGAAGGACGGGTCGCGGAAGTGGACCCGGTAGGGACGTGTGCCTCCGTCGGAGACGACATGCGCGCCCAGCTCGCCCTTGGGCGACTCGACGGCTGCGTACGCCTGTCCCTGCGGCACCCGGAAGCCCTCCGTCACCAGCTTGAAGTGATGGATCAGAGCCTCCATGGACGTGCCCATGATGTTCTTGATGTGGTCCAGCGAGTTGCCCAGGCCGTCGGGGCCCAGTGCGAGCTGGGCGGGCCAGGCGATCTTCTTGTCGGCGACCATCACCGGTCCCGGCTCCAGCCGGTCCAGGCACTGCTCGACGATATGGAGCGACTGGCGCATCTCCTCCAGCCGGATGAGGAAGCGGCCGTACGCGTCGCAGGAGTCGGCGGTCGGGACGTCGAATTCGAAGGTCTCGTATCCGCAGTACGGGTCCGACCTGCGCAGATCGTGCGGGAGCCCGGCGGAGCGCAGGATCGGTCCGGTAGCGCCCAGCGCCATGCAGCCGGCCAGATCGAGATAGCCGACGTCCTGCATCCGGGCCTTGAAGATCGGGTTGCCGGTGGCGAGCTTGTCGTACTCCGGCAGGTTCTTCCGCAGCGTCCTGATCAGCTCGCGCAGATGGTCGACGGCGCCCGGAGGCAGATCCTGGGCGAGCCCGCCGGGCCGGATGAACGCGTGGTTCATCCGCAGTCCGGTGATCAGCTCATAGGCATCGAGAATCAGTTCACGATCGCGGAAGCCGTAGATCATGATCGTCGTCGCGCCCAGCTCCATACCGCCGGTGGCGATACAGACCAGATGCGAGGAGAGCCGGTTCAGCTCCATCAGCAGAACGCGCAGCAGGGTGGCACGGTCCGGGATGTCGTCCTCGATGCCGAGCAGCTTCTCCACGCCCAGGCAGTACGCCGTCTCGTTGAAGAACGACGTCAGATAATCCATGCGCGTGACAAAGGTGGTGCCCTGCGTCCAGTTACGGAATTCGAGGTTCTTCTCGATACCGGTGTGCAGATAGCCGATGCCGCAGCGGGCCTCGGTGACGGTCTCGCCCTCGATCTCCAGGATCAGCCGGAGCACTCCATGGGTGGACGGGTGCTGAGGACCCATGTTGACGACGATCCGCTCGTCGTCCGCCTTGGCGGCGGACTGGACGACCTCGTCCCAGTCGCCGCCGGTGACGGTGTAGACGGTGCCCTCGGTCGTCGCGCGGGCGGTGGCGTGCGGGGTTTCGTGAGGAGCAGACATCAGGAGTACGACCTCCGCTGGTCCGGAGCCGGGATCTGGGCGCCCTTGTACTCGAGGGGGATACCGCCGAGGGGATAGTCCTTGCGCTGCGGGAAGCCCTGCCAGTCGTCCGGCATCATGATCCGGGTCAGCGCGGGATGGCCGTCGAAGATCAGGCCGAAGAAGTCGTAGGTCTCGCGCTCGTGCCAGTCATTGGTCGGATAGACCGCGACCAGGGACGGGACATGCGGATCGGCGTCGGGAGCGGACACCTCCAGCCGGATCAGCCGGCCATGGGTGAGCGAGCGCAGATGGTAGACGGCGTGCAGCTCACGGCCCTGGTCGCCCGGGAAGTGGACGCCCGAGACTCCGGTGCAGAGCTCGAAGCGCAGCGCCGGATCGTCACGGAGCGTACGCGCCACCTGTACAAGGTGTTCCCGGGCGATATGGAAGGTGATCTCGGCGCGGTCGACGACCGTCTTCACGATGGCGCTCTCGGGAGCGAGTCCCTGCTCCTCCAGCGCGCCTTCGAGCTCGTCGGCGATCTCGTCGAAGACACCGCCGGGACCGCCGTACGGCCGGACCGAGGCGCCGGGCAGCGTCACGGTCCGTACGAGACCGCCGTAACCGGAGGTGTCGCCGCCGTTGTTGGCGCCGAACATGCCCTTCCGTACGCCGATGACCTCACCGGTGTCGTCCCGGGGGGACGGAACGTTATTTCCGGATTGCTGCTCGTCGCTCACCGCAGCAGCCCCTTCATCTCGATCGTCGGGAGCGCCTTGAGAGCCGCTTCCTCCGCCTCACGGGCCGCTTCCTCCGCGTTGACCCCGAGCTTGGAGCTCTGGATCTTCTGGTGAAGCTTGAGGATGGCGTCCATCAGCATCTCGGGGCGCGGCGGGCAGCCGGGCAAATAGATGTCAACAGGGACAATATGATCAACACCCTGGACAATCGCGTAATTATTGAACATCCCGCCCGATGACGCACAAACCCCCATGGAGATCACCCACTTGGGATTGGGCATCTGGTCATAGACCTGCCTCAGCACGGGCGCCATCTTCTGGCTCACACGTCCGGCCACGATCATCAAGTCGGCCTGCCGCGGCGAGCCGCGGAAGACCTCCATGCCGAACCGCGCCAGGTCGTAGCGACCGGCGCCGGTCGTCATCATCTCGATCGCGCAGCAGGCGAGGCCGAAGGTGGCGGGGAAGACGGACGACTTCCGCACCCAGCCCGATGCCTGCTCGACGGTGGTGAGCAGAAAACCGCTCGGCAGCTTCTCTTCGAGTCCCATTGGTGCCCCCTTGGCCCCTTTAGTCCCATTCTAGGCCGCCGCGCCGCCATACATAGGCGTAGGCGACGAAGACGGTGAGCACGAAGAGCAGCATCTCCACGAGCCCGAAAATCCCCAGTGCGTCGAAGGTGACGGCCCAGGGGTAAAGGAAGACGATCTCGATGTCGAAGACGATGAAGAGCATCGCCGTCAGGTAGTACTTGATGGGGAAACGGCCGCCTCCGGCCGGCGTGGGTGTGGGCTCGATGCCGCACTCGTACGCCTCAAGTTTCGCCCGGTTGTACCGCTTTGGGCCGATAAGCGTGGCCATGACCACGGAGAAGATGGCAAACCCGGCCCCGATGGCGCCGAGCGCGAGGATCGGCGCGTAGGAATTCACGCTCCTCAGCTCCTTCCAGTCGTCCTTGACCGTTGGACCGCACCGGGCATCCACCTCCCCGCCTCACCCCGATCACCGAAGATCACGTACATGTGAGGCAGTTCACAAGCCCGACTGCCACGCATCCTATGCCTGGTGGTCTGTGATCTGCGACACGGGGTACGGCAACAGCTTTGTGATCTCCACCACCTGACGAACGATCATGAAGTCGGATGAGCGGTGATCTTCATACGCGAAGCGGCCGGGCCCTCACCAGATGTGACATCCGAGCTCGTTCCCGCTGATCGGAGGCGTATTGCCCTACCAAGAGATGCACCGTACAGGCAAATTGGCGATGGGACGACCGGGAGTGATAAGGCGCCGGGGTTCACCCGGGCGAGGGCGATGCGAGGACCGAAGTGGACACGTGCACGCATTCACGAGCAAGCGGGACGGCACCGCGGACGCAGCACGGACGCGCCACGGACACACCGATTCACCCTCGCGAATCCCGGCCGCCGCACCTCGGCCCGACTCCGTGATCGTTTCGACCGCCGACGGTGACCACCCTGTGACCTGTACCACTTCACTCAACCTTCGAGAGAAGCGGGCTTGGCCATGAGCGTGAAGGGGTGGTAAGCGGTGGGCAATTCGGGCCTTTCCTCGAAAGCCCATGATCAAGGCCATGATCAGCCGTGCCCGTTTTGCCCGTTACGGCGTCAATAAGAGCGACAACTAAGCGGATTCAAATATTCCGGACGTAACTGTGGCGCAATACACGATGCTTGACGGGAACCAGGTCACTCCTGATAGCGATGTGCTCATGTCCCACACCGCTCACATACCCAGCCACCGGAAACCCCGCCGCGGCGCGTCGAAAGTCGCCATCCGTGCCGGAGTCGCCGGTGGCGTCCTCAGCACGATCGCGGTGGCCGGTGCCGCCGGACCGGCGAACGCCGCCGAGCCGGTGACCGAGACCATCGAAATGCCCACGCTCACATCCGGGCTCGCAGGCGCCGTCGCACAGTCCGCGGACGCCACCCAGAGGGCGGCTCTCAACTTTGAGCTGAGCGCCCAGGAGAACGCCGCCGCCGTCAAGGCCGCGCAGGCCGCCAGGAAGGCCAAGGCCGAGGCGGAGCGCAAGGCGGAGGCCCAGCGGGCGGAGGCGAAGAAGAAGGCCGAGGCCGCCGCCCGCGCCAAGGCCGAGGCGACGGCGCGCGCGTCCCGTACCGCCGAGCGCACGACGCTCGCGCCGACGTCCACGAGCAGCGACTCGGGCTCCAGCTCCAGCTCCGGTACGGCCAGCGCCCCCAAGGCCACCACGAAGGCCTCCGGCTCCGCGGGCGCGCTCATCGCGTTCGCGCAGGCCCAGCTCGGTGACGCGTACGTGATGGGCTCCACGGGCCCCAACGCCTGGGACTGCTCCGGTCTGGTCCAGGCCGCGTACCGGCAGATCGGCGTCGACCTGCCGCGTGTCTCGCAGGACCAGTCGACGGCCGGCACCCAGGTCTCCCTGAGCAACCTCCAGCCGGGCGACATCCTCTACTGGGGCGGTGCGGGCAGCGCGTACCACACCGCGATCTACATCGGCGGCGGCGAGTTCATCGGCGCGCAGAACCCGAGCTCAGGCGTGGTCCAGAAGTCCCTGGACTGGGACCCGCCGAGCGGCGCGGTCCGCGTCCTCTGACGTCCCGCCTGATAGGTGTTACCGAGGGCCCGCACCCCGCTCGGGGGGATGCGGGCCTTCGCTGTCCCCCGATCGAGTGATGGCACGGCCGATCGCTTCTGGGTAGAACCCCGGTGGACGAAGCGCACCGCCTCCAGGAGGTACCGCATATGACCGTTCGCGGGATCGATGTCTCCTCGCACCAGAATTCCACCTTCAGCACGAACGGGCTCTCGTTCGTCTTTGTGAAGGCCACCGAAGGTGTCTCCTACATCAATCCGAAGATGACCGCGCAGGCCGCGCACGGGCGGGCGGCCGGTCTGGTGGTGGGCTTCTATCACTTTCTGCGGCCCGGGAGCATGAAGGCGCAGGCCAGATATTTCGTGGAGGAGTGCGCGAGCATCGAGGGCGATCCGCTCTTCGCGGACTGGGAGGACGACGGAGTCTCCTGCGCCGAGAAGGACGCGTTCCTCGCCGAGGTGAAGCGGCTCCGAGGTGCGACACACCGCGTCGGGCTCTACTGCGGGCAGTACTACTGGCTGCACCGGGACACCACCAGCAACGCGGGCGACGCGCTGTGGATCGCGGACTATGTGACGCCTGGAGAGCCCCGGATCAAGGCCCGATGGAGGTTCCACCAGTACACGGACACGCCGGTCGACACCAACCTCGGAGCGTTCGCCGACCGGGCGGCGCTGCGGAAGTGGGCGGACGGCTAGGGCGTGTCCGGCAAATCCGGCCCGCAGCCGGTGATCACGCCTTCGGGACTCATGCCTTGGGGGCTCACGCCTTGGGCGCCACCTTCGACAGGCCGTTGATGATCCGGTCCATCGCGTCGCCGCCCGTCGGATCGGTCAGGTTCGCCAGCATCTTCAGCGTGAACTTCATCAGCAGCGGATGCGTCAGACCGCGCTGGGTCGCCAGCTTCATGATCTTCGGGTTGCCGATCAGCTTCACAAACGCGCGGCCCAGCGTGTAGTAGCCGCCGTAGGTGTCCTTGAGGACCTTCGGATAGTGGTGCAGGGCCAGTTCGCGCTGCGCGGGCGTGGCACGGGCATGCGCCTGGACGATCACATCGGCGGCGATCTGGCCCGACTCCATGGCGTACGCGATGCCCTCGCCGTTGAACGGATTGACCAGACCGCCCGCGTCGCCCACCAGCAGCAGGCCCTTGGTGTAGTGCGGCTGGCGGTTGAACGCCATCGGCAGGGCGGCGCCGCGGATCGGCATCGTCATGTTCTCCGGCGTGTAGCCCCAGTCCTCCGGCATCGACGCGCACCACGCCTTCAGCACCTCGCGCCAGTCCAGCTCCTTGAAGGAGTCGGAGGTGTTGAGGACGCCGAGACCGACATTGGACGTACCGTCGCCCATCCCGAAGATCCAGCCGTACCCGGGCAGCAGCCGGTCCTCACCGGGCCCACGCCGGTCCCACAGCTCCAGCCAGGACTCCAGATAGTCGTCGTCGTGGCGCGGCGAGGTGAAGTACGTACGGACGGCCACTCCCATCGGCCGGTCCTCGCGCCGGTGCAGTCCCATCGCGAGCGACAGCCGCGTCGAGTTGCCGTCGGCCGCGACGACGAGCGGCGCGTGGAAGGTGACCGGTGTCTTCTCCTCGCCCAGCTTGGCGTGCACACCGGTGATCCGGCCGGTGCGCTCGTCGGTGATCGGAGCGCCGACATTGCAGCGCTCGTAGAGCCGCGCGCCCGCCTTCTGCGCCTGCCGCGCGAGCTGCTCGTCGAAGTCGTCCCGCTTGCGGACCAGTCCGTAGTCCGGATACGAGGCCAGATCCGGCCAGTCGAGCTGGAGCCGTACACCGCCGCCGATGATCCGCAGGCCCTTGTTGCGCAGCCAGCCCGCCTCCTCGGAGATGTCGATGCCCATCGACACCAACTGCTTGGTGGCACGCGGGGTGAGCCCGTCACCGCAGACCTTCTCGCGCGGGAACGCCGTCTTCTCCAGCAGCAGTACGTCCAGGCCCGCCTTGGCCAGGTAGTACGCGGTCGTGGAACCGGCGGGGCCTGCGCCGACGACGATCACATCCGCGGTGCTTTCGGAGCGGGGCTCGGTCACGGCTGGTTCTCCCGAAGACTCGAAATTGCGTACCGGACGGCACTGGACATGTGCAGTCTATGGGGGCGCACCGATGCCTCCACTGAAGGGCTGCCCCCGTGAACAACATGACCACGCCGCTCCCCGCTCCCGTGGTGCAGCTCCGAGTCCCCACCGACGAGGACGCGCTCAACTGGCACCGGGTGTTCGACGATCCCGAGGTGATGGAGTTCCACGGCGGTACGTCGGCGGAGCTCTCGGTGTACGAGGAGTTGACCGCCCGTCAGCGCAGGCATGACGCGGAGCGCGGCTTCTGCTTCTGGACGCTGCTGGACGAGGGCGGCGAGGTGATCGGCTTCACCGGCGCGCAGCCCTGGCCGCACGAGTCGTTCGGGCCGGTCGGCGAGATCGAGATCGGCTGGCGCCTCGGCCGTGCGCACTGGGGCCGCGGTTACGCGACGGCCGCCGCGCGGGCCGCGCTGGAGCGGGTACGGGCGGCGGGCGTCGGCCGGGTCGTCGCAATGGTGAACGCGCGCAACGAGCGCTCGGTCGCGGTGACCCGGCGGCTCGGGATGGAGCTGGCGGAGACCTATCCGTTCACATCACGGGGAGCCGAACAGCAGGCGCACTGCTTCCGATTGGAGCTGTAGAGCCGCAGGAACAGTCGGGGTTCGGACCCGCTCCGGTTCGGAATGTTTCCGGATGCTTCCGGCCGGTTCAGTCCCGTACGCCTCTGTGCAGCGCCACGATCCCACCGGTCAGATTCCGCCACGCGACCCCGGACCAGCCCGCCGACTGCAACCGCGCCGCCAGCGCGGGCTGGTCCGGCCAGGCGCGGATCGATTCGGCGAGATAGACATACGCGTCGGGATTGGAGGAGACGGCACGCGCGGCCGGCGGCAGCGCACGCATCAGATACTCGGTGTAGACGGTCCTGAACGGCGCCCAGGTCGGATGTGAGAACTCGCAGATCACCACCCGGCCGCCCGGCTTGGTCACCCGGTACAGCTCACGCAGCGCGCGATCCGTGTCCTGGACATTGCGCAGTCCGAAGGAGATCGTCACCGCGTCGAAAACCTCGTCGGCGAACGGCAGTCGCGTCGCGTCACCGGCCGTGAACGGCATCCACGGATGGCGCCGCTTGCCCTCCCGCAGCATGCCCTGGGAGAAGTCGCACGGCACGACATAGGCGCCGGTGGCGGCGAAGGGCAGCGAGGAGGTGGCGGTGCCCGCGGCCAGGTCGAGGACCTTCTCCGCCGGGCGGGCGTTCACGGCCTTGGCGACCGCCTTGCGCCACACCCGGTCCTGGCCGAGCGAGAGCACATCATTGGTGAGGTCGTAGTTGGCCGCCACGTCGTCGAACATGGAGGCGACTTCGTGCGGCTGCTTGTCCAGGGATGCGCGGGTCACGCGCCCATTGTGTCCCCCACTCCGCCTCTCCCCGAAACCGGGGCCGAGCCCTCGGAGCCTCGTTCTGTCCTCAGTCTGTTCTCAGCCGCCGGACGGGTCCTCAACGGCCGCGGTGGAGCAGGCGGCCTGCCAGGACCGTTGCCACACAGGTGGCCGCGCCGTGGGTGGTCAGGGTGAGGTACGGGGCGGTGCCCGGCAGTGCCGGGACCGCGAAGACCGCGAAATCCGCAGGGCCGCCCTCCGCGAGCGGAGGCAGGAAGATCTCCCGTGCCGGGCGACCGGCCACGAAGAGGTCCAGCGAAGGCGGGCCCGGGGGCTCCTCGTACCGGCGTTCCACGCGCAGGCCCGCGCGCGCCACCGCATCCCGTACCGGCTCCCGCCTCAGTTCCCCCGCCACCGCGACCGTGCCGTGCGCCAGCATCCGCCGCACGCCGCGCCGCGCGCTCGCGCCCCAGCGGGCGTCGGTCATCTCCAGCGCGGCGAGCGCCTCCCCCGTCAGCGGCCCGGTGCCCAGTTCGTCGGCCTCGCGCGGATCGGGGTGGTAGGTGCGCTCCAGCAGCTCGGGACCGTACGGATTGCGCAGACCGGGCGTGATCACACCCGGCCAGCGCCGGACCCGTGCCGTCGGGCTCACCGCGGCCAGCTCTTCGTATGGGCCGACGGCCGCGACCGTACGTCCCTCGATCAGCACCGCGCCGCCGGGCACGGGCTCGCGGTCCGCGCCGGGAAGCAGCACGTCGGCGCGGTGAATGACCAGCACGCCCGGCTCAGTTGGCGCTGAGCAGCTTCAGCTCCGGGTGGGCCGTACCGCCCTCGATCGCCGTCGACGAGATGTGCGAGGCCACGCGGTCGTCCACCGGGTCGTTCGCCGGATCGTCGTGCACGACGAGGTGTTCGTACGTCGTGGCGCGCTGCGCCGGGACACGGCCCGACTTGCGGATCAGATCGATGATCTCCAGCCGGTTGGAGCGATGCTTGGCGCCGGCCGAGGAGACCACGTTCTCCTCCAGCATGATCGAGCCGAGGTCGTCCGCTCCGTAGTGCAGCGAGAGCTGGCCGACCTCCTTGCCCGTGGTCAGCCAGGAGCCCTGGATGTGCGCGACGTTGTCGAGGAAGAGCCGCGCGATCGCGATCATGCGCAGATACTCGAAGAGCGTGGCCTGCGTCCGACCTTTCAGATGGTTGTTCTCGGGCTGGTAGGTGTACGGGATGAACGCGCGGAAGCCGCCCGTACGGTCCTGTACGTCACGGATCATCCGGAGATGCTCGATGCGCTCGGCGTTGGTCTCGCCCGTGCCCATGAGCATCGTGGACGTCGACTCGACACCCAGCCCGTGCGCCGTCTCCATGATCTCCAGCCACCGCTCGCCGGACTCCTTGAGCGGCGCGATCGCCTTGCGCGGCCGTGCGGGCAGGAGTTCGGCGCCCGCACCGGCGAAGGAGTCGAGGCCCGCGTCATGGATGCGCCCGATGGCCTCCTCGACGGAGACACCAGAGATCCGGGCCATGTGCTCGACCTCGGAGGCGCCGAGGGAGTGGATGACGAGCTGCGGGAAGGCCTGCTTGATGGCGCGGAAGTGCTTCTCGTAGTACTCCACGCCGTAGTCCGGGTGGTGGCCGCCCTGGAACATGATCTGCGTACCGCCCAGCTCCACGGTCTCCGCGCAGCGGCGCAGGATGTCGTCGAGATCCCGGCTCCAGCCCTTGGCGGTGTCCTTGGGCGCGGCATAGAAGGCGCAGAACTTGCAGGCCGTCACACAGACGTTGGTGTAGTTGATGTTCCGCTCGATGATGTACGTCGCGATGTGCTCCATCCCGGCGTACCGGCGGCGGCGCACGGCGTCGGCCGCGGCGCCCAGCGCGTGCAGCGGCGCCGAGCGGTACAGATCGAGCGCCTCCTCGGGAGTGATACGGCCGCCCGCGGCGGCACGGTCGAGGACGCCAGTGACATGTACGGACGTGAGGTCGGCCTTCTCGGTCACCGGGGCAAGTCCTTCCCAAGGGGCTGTAGACGACGGTCCAGCCTACGTCAGGGGTACGACACGGCTCGCGCCCGGCCGTACCGGCTCACCGTTCTCACTGTCCCGTTTCTCAGGGCTCGGTTTCTCACTGCTTGGTGAGCGTGCCCTTCGGAGTACCGGCCGCCGCCTCGTCGGACTCGTAGAGCACCGTCCCGTCATCCTTGAGTGTGAAGGTCAGTCCGGCCTCGGCACCGGTGCACAGCCCTTGGGTACCGGCGTTGTCCTCGTCGGTCCGTTCCGTGACACGGAGTTGGCCGGCGGTGCCCGAGACGAACCTGCCGATGCTGCGGCACTCCGTGTCCACGCCGAGGACGGAGATGGTGTACGTCATACGCACCACGTCGTCGCCCTTCGCGCCCTTGCTGATCACTGCCGTGGCGTCGCCGTGCGTGGCTCCGCTGCGCTCGGTGGTCGGGCCCTTCCAGGTGCCGATGAAGGCCGCGGGCACCTCGGTGACCGGCTTGGGCGCGTCCGAGGCGGGATCCGAGGACGGGCCGTCCGAGGACGGGTCCCCCGAGGCCGGAGCCGAGCCCGTGCTCGAATCGGCGGACGGCTGCGAGGGGGAAACCTCCGAAGACGAGCCGGGCGGCGAGGCGCTGTTGTTGTCGTCGCTCCCGTTGCCCGGCAGGAGTTTGAAGAGAAAGGCGCTGCCAACCAGCACGGCGGCCAGTGCGCCCGCCACCGTCAGGGCCACCGTGCAGCTCACCCTGCGACCGCGCCGCCCGGCGCCCGTACCGCTGCCGCTGCCGGTGCTGCCGCCGCCCGGGGCCGTCCCCGGACCCGTACCCGTACTCGTACCGGCGTCCGTGGTGAAGGCGACCGACAGCCGTCCGTCGGAGGCCTGCTGTCCCGGGAGAGAGGCGTCCCGCACCTGATCCACGGGCGAGTTCACCGCCGGATCCACGGGCGGGCCGAAGACGCCCAGCGGCGCGCCACCGC
>NZ_FMDK01000683.1 GCF_900091995.1 Streptomyces sp. MnatMP-M17 | reverse complement strand
CCCGCCGCCACTGCCTCCTCGGCTCGCATAGGTCTCGATCGCCAGGCCCGCCGTGGTGAGGGCGACTCCCCACGGCAGTCCGGTCGGCGCGGGCGCCGGATCCGTACTCTCCGGAGGACGCGCGGTCCTACGGGTGTGCTGCCGCATCACCAGCCCGGTCGCCGCCGTCGCGAACGTCGGCACCAGTGCCAGCAGTGTCAGCACCGCGGCCAGCGGGAGCGGCTGGTTCCTGGCGAGGAGATCCGCCGCCTGGCCGGCGAAGAGCGTCCCGGTCAGATCGCGACGGAGATACATGAAGACGAGCAGCGCCACCGCGCTTCCCACGGTGCAGGAGACGGCGGTCGAGGTGGCGGCCAGCGTGGTGAGCCGGGCCGGGCCGAGACCTACGGCCGACAGTCCGGTACGTGGCCGGGTGCCCGGATCGGTACGGGCCACCGCGACCGCGAACTGCACCGTCGCCGCCAGCGGGATCAGACACCAGAGCAGCCGCGGCAGGGAGCCGACGGGATGGTTCATCGCCCAGCCCAGGGTGCACAGCAGCAGAAAACCGACGCCGGCGGACGCCGCCACGACCAGCAGCCGGCGCAGCAGGGCCAGGGGATGGGCGCCACGGCCTAGACGGAGAGCGAGCACGCGGCCTGACCTTCCGCTTCGGAGGGCCCGAGGGAGCTGACGCGGCGGCCGTCCACCAGTGGGACCGTACGGTCCGCGAGCGCCGCGACCTCCTCGTCCAGAGTGGCCAGGACGACGGTGATGTTGTGCGAACGGGCCGCGGTGGTCAGCGTACGGATCACCTGGGCCCGGTCCGTACGGTGCAGCGGCGCCGTCGGCTCGTCGGCGAAGAGCACCGCGGGCGTGGTGACCAGGGCGCGGGCGACCGCGATTCGCTGCCGCTGGGCCTGGAGCAGGGCGTACGGACGCTTCCTGGCGCAGTCACCGATGTCGAGGCGGTCCAGCCACTCCATCGCGGCGGTCTTGGCGGCGCGGTGCGTGGAGCCGCGCAGCAGCAGCGGCAGCGCCGCGTTCTCCCACGCGCTCAGCTCGGGCACCAGCGCGGGCTCGGGATCGATCCAGCTGAAGCGGTCCCTGCGGAGCCGCTCGCGCAGCACCGCGCTCATGGTGTGGACGGGCGAGTCGTTGAACCAGACCTCGCCCTCCTGCGGGACGAGCTGACCCGACAGACAGCGCAGAAGAGTCGTTTTTCCGCTGCCGCGCGGGCCGTACACGGCGAGGATCTCGCCCTCGCGCACGCCGAGCGAGACACCGTCGAGCGCGGGCGATCCATTGTGGGAGTAGGTCAGGGAACGCGCCCAGAGCACGTCGTTGTCAGGCGGGGCCACCATGGCGTACACCTCGGTTCTGATCGGACTTACCTCCGCCGTCCGGGTGAACGAAGGCGGCGACGATCGGTCACAGGGCACGCTAGGTATTCGGAACGGAGTGTGCGGACAGCACACGGCCCGGGTGCCGCCCTTCTCACTCGAAAGGCGGCACCCGGGCCGTCATGCGGGTGGTCCGGTCAGTCGCGGCCCGGTCCACCGGACCGCCGGAGCGTGGTAGGCGCGCCCGGCGGAGTCCGGCCCGCCGTCACAGCTTGGTCCAGGCCTCCGTCAGCACCGACCGCAGGATGCCCTCGATCTCGTCGAAGATCGACTGATCGGAGATCAGCGGCGGCGCGAGCTGGACGACCGGATCGCCACGGTCGTCGGCGCGGCAGTACAGCCCGTTCTCGTACAGCTCCTTGGAGAGGAAGCCGTACAGCACGCGCTCGGTCTCCTCGTCCGTGAACGTCTCCTTGGTGGCCTTGTCCTTGACCAGCTCGATGCCGTAGAAGAAGCCGTTGCCGCGCACATCGCCGACGATCGGCAGATCGTGCAGCTTCTTCAGGGTGTCGAAGAACGCGCCCTCGTTGTCGAGGACATGCTGGTTGAGGCCCTCGCGCTCGAAGATGTCGAGGTTGGCGAGACCGACCGCGGCGGAGACCGGATGGCCGCCGAAGGTGTAGCCGTGCAGGAAGATGTTGTCGCCCTGGTAGAACGGCTCGGCGAGCCGGTCGGAGACGATGCAGGCGCCGATCGGCGAGTAGCCCGACGTCATGCCCTTGGCGCAGGTGATCATGTCCGGTACGTAGTCGAACTTGTCGCACGCGAACATCGTGCCGAGCCTGCCGAAGGCGCAGATGACCTCGTCGGAGACGAGCAGCACGTCGTACTGGTCGCAGATCTCACGGACCCGCCGGAAGTATCCGGGCGGCGGCGGGAAACAGCCGCCCGCGTTCTGCACCGGCTCCAGGAAGACCGCCGCGACCGTCTCCGGGCCCTCGAAGAGAATCTCCTGCTCGATCTGGTCGGCGGCCCAGCGGCCGAAGGCCTCGGGATCGTCGCCGTGGATCGGCGCGCGGTAGATATTGGTGTTCGGGACCTTGTGCGCACCCGGGACGAGCGGCTCGAACGGCGCCTTCAGGGCCGGCAGACCGGTGATGGACAGGGCGCCCTGCGGTGTGCCGTGGTAGGCGACGGCGCGTGAGATCACCTTGTACTTGGTCGGCTTGCCGGTCAGCTTGAAGTACTGCTTGGCGAGCTTCCAGGCGGTCTCGACCGCCTCGCCGCCACCGGTGGTGAAGAAGACCTTGTTGAGATCGCCGGGCGCGTAGTGGGCGAGCCGTTCGGCCAGCTCGACCGCCTTCGGATGGGCGTAGGACCACACCGGGAAGAACGCCAGCTCCTGGCCCTGCTTGTAGGCGGTCTCGGCCAGCTCGTGGCGGCCGTGGCCGGCGTTGACCACGAACAGTCCGGACAGACCGTCCAGGTAGCGCTTGCCCTTGTCGTCGTAGATGTAGGTGCCCTCGCCACGCACGATGGTGGGCACGGGTGCGTTCTCGTAGGACGACATGCGGGTGAAGTGCATCCACAGGTGGTCGTACGCGGTCTTGGAGAGGTCCTTGCTCACGGCTATCGGGTTCCCCACATATAGGTCTGCTTCTTCAGCTTCAGATAGACGAAACTCTCGGTGGAGCGCACGCCGGGGAGCGCGCGGATCCTTCTGTTGATCACTTCCAGCAGGTGGTCGTCGTCCTCGCAGACGATCTCCACCATCAGATCGAACGAGCCCGCGGTCATCACCACGTACTCGCATTCGTCCATGGCCGTCAGGGCGTCCGCGACCGTCTCCATGTCGCCCTCGACATTGATCCCGACCATCGCCTGCCGCCGGAAGCCCACGGTGAGCGGATCGGTCACCGCGACGATCTGCATCACGCCCTGGTCGAGCAGCTTCTGGACGCGCTGGCGCACGGCCGCCTCGGAGAGACCGACGGCCTTGCCGATCGCCGCGTAAGGGCGCCGTCCGTCCTCCTGGAGCTGTTCGATGATGGCGAGGGAGACGGCGTCGATCGACGACGACGATCCGTTCCCGGCCCTGGAACCGGGCCCGGAGTCTGTTCTGGAGTCTGCGCTACGACTGGCCACGCGCCTCACTGTGCACTGCGACTCGTCCGTCCCGCAACCCTCCATCGATGATATTCGTTGTTGAAGGGCTGTTATCTCACCGAATCCGAAGTTCCCGGGGGGTCGGCCTGTCGAAAGCGTCGGCCGAAGGACTAGGGTTGGGGTTGTCTCACCCATCGGACATCCGAGCATGAGCGACCAGGAGGAGGGGTGGCAGTGACCACCGAGCTGCGCCGGCTGCGCAACTACATCAACGGGGAGTTCCGGGACGCCGCCGACGGACGGACCATCGAGGTGGTCAACCCGGCCACGGGCGAGGCGTACGCGACCTCCCCGCTCTCGGGACCGGTCGATGTCGACGCCGCCATGGAGGCCGCCGCGGCTGCCTTCCCCGGCTGGCGCGACACCACTCCGGCGGAGCGCCAGAAGGTACTGCTCAAGATCGCGGACGCCATCGAGGAGCGCGCCGAGGAGCTGATCGCCGCCGAGTCCGAGAACACCGGCAAGCCGCTGGAGCTGACCCGTACCGAAGAGATCCCGCCGATGGTGGACCAGATCCGCTTCTTCGCGGGCGCGGCCCGGATGCTCGAAGGCCGCTCGGCCGGCGAGTACATGGAGGGCTTCACCTCGATCGTCCGCCGTGAGCCGGTCGGTGTCTGCGCCCAGGTCGCGCCCTGGAACTACCCGATGATGATGGCCGTCTGGAAGTTCGCGCCGGCCCTTGCCGCGGGCAACACCGTGGTGCTCAAGCCGTCGGACACCACTCCGGTCTCCACCCTGCTGATGGCGGAGATCATCGGCGCGATCGCTCCCAAGGGCGTCTTCAACGTCATCTGCGGCGACCGCGACAGCGGCCGGGCGATGGTCGAGCATCCGGTCCCGGCGATGGCGTCCATCACCGGTTCCGTACGGGCCGGGATGCAGGTCGCGGAGTCGGCGGCCAAGGATGTCAAGCGAGTGCATCTGGAGCTGGGCGGCAAGGCTCCGGTGGTGGTGTTCGAGGACGTGGATATCGCGAAGTCCGTGGAGGACATCGCGGTGGCGGGCTACTTCAACGCGGGCCAGGACTGTACGGCCGCCACCCGGGTCCTCGTCCACGAGTCCATCCACGACGAGTTCGTGGCGGCGCTGGCGAAAGCCGCGGCCGAGACCAAGACCGGTGCCGCGGACGACGAGGACGTGCTGTACGGGCCGCTCAACAACGCGAACCAGCTCAAGCAGGTCTCCGGCTTCATCGAGCGGCTGCCCGCGCACGCCAAGGTCCAGGCCGGCGGCCATCAGGTCGGTGACAAGGGCTACTTCTACGCGCCGACCGTCGTCTCCGGGCTCAAGCAGGACGACGAGATCATCCAGAACGAGGTCTTCGGCCCGGTCATCACCGTCCAGTCCTTCACGGACGAGGCGCAGGCGCTGGAGTACGCGAACGGCATCGAGTACGCGCTCGCCTCCTCGGTGTGGACGAAGGACCACGCGCGCGCGATGCGGATGTCGAAGGCCCTGGACTTCGGGTGCGTATGGATCAACACCCATATCCCGCTGGTGGCGGAGATGCCGCACGGCGGGTTCAAGAAGTCCGGCTACGGCAAGGACCTCTCGGCCTACGGCTTCGACGACTACACACGCATCAAGCATGTGATGACGTCGCTCGACGCCTGACGACCGGCGCCTGGCGCTTGACGACCGGCGCGTGATGATCGGCCCGGGGTGGGCAGTGGACCGCTTGTCCACTGCCTCTTCGTACGTTCTGGCGCGTACGGCCCGCTCGTACGGCGGGCCGCCGGGAGTGGTGCCTTACGGGCCTTACAGGCCGTGGGGCGCGGACGGGCCGGTCAGGAGAGCGGCAAGGACATCGACGCGATTGGTGGTGATCGAGTCGGCGCCGCGGGCGATCAGCCTTCGCATACTGCGCCGCGTGTCGGCGGTCCAGGCCGAGACCAGCAGTCCGTCGCGGTGGTTGCGGTCGGCCAGCTCCCGGCTGATCAGTCCGAAGCGGTAGTTGAGCCAGCGCGGCCGGACCGCCGCGAGCAGCGCGGGCCGTGGCGGTGCGAGCGTCGTCCAGGTCATCGCGATCTCGGCGCTCGCGTCGGCGGCCCGGACGGCGAGCATCGCGCCCGCGCCGGCGCAGTAGTAAACACGCTCGGCGGCTCCGCACTCACGTACCGTACCCACGACCGTCCGCACCGACTCCTCCGTGGCGCCCGGGAGATCGATCATGAGCCGGGCTCCGTCCACCGCCGTGAGCGCCTCCCGCAGGCTCGGCACTCCGCCGCCCGTCAGCTCGTCCAGCTCCCGGTGTGTCAGCTCCGCGAGGGACCGGTCATGGCCCCAGAGCCGCTTCGGCGAGGAGTCGTGCAGCAGGACGGGCACTCCGTCCCTGGTCAGCCGTACATCGATCTCGACGGCGTGGGCTCCTCGCGCCAGCGCGGAGCGTATCGACGGGACGGTGTTCTCGCGGATCCGGTAGGGATCGCCGCGGTGGCCCACGGCGATTACGGTACGCGCGGCTGTCTCGCCGTCGCCGGTCATCGTCCTTACCGCGCGAGCCACTTGGCGGTGTACGCGTCGATCTCCGTGGCGAGCCGCTCCTTGCCCGGTGCGTCGAGGAAGGACGCCTCGACCCCGTTCTTCGCGAGACCGGCGAGCCCGCGCTCGTCCAGCCCGAGCAGCCGGGCCGCGACGCCGTACTCCTGGTTGAGGTCCGTGCCGAACATCGGCGGATCGTCGCTGTTGACCGTCACCAGCACACCGGCCTCGACCATCGCCTTGATCGGGTGCTCGTCGAGATCGGCGACCGCGCGGGTGGCGACGTTGGAGGTGGGACACACCTCCAGCGGGATGCGGTGCTCGGCGAGATGGGCGAGCAGCTCCGGGTCCTGGACGGCGCTGGTGCCATGGCCGATCCGCTCCGCGCGCAGCTCGCGCAGCGCGTCCCAGACGGTCCCGGGCCCGGTCGTCTCACCGGCGTGCGGTACGGAGTGGAGCCCGGCGTCGATGGCGCGGTCGAAGTACGGCTTGAACTGGGGCCTGGGCACGCCGATCTCGGGACCGCCGAGGCCGAAGGCGATCAGGCCCTCGGGACGCAGATCGACCGCGAGCCGGGCGGTCTCCTCGGCCGCCGCGAGTCCGGCCTCGCCCGGGATGTCGAAGCACCAGCGCAGGACGACGTCCAGCTCGCTCTCGGCGGCCTTTCTGGCGTCCTCGATGGCCTCCATGAAGGCCACCTCGGGGATGCCGCGGCTGGTCGAGCTGAACGGCGTGATGGTCAGCTCGACGTAGCGGATGTTCTGCCGGGCCATGTCACGGGCGACCTCGAAGGTCAGCAGCCGGACGTCCTCGGGCGTACGGATCAGATCCACGACGGAGAGATAGACGTCGATGAAGTGTGCGAAGTCGGTGAAGGTGAAGTACTCGACGAGCGCCTCGGGATCGGCGGGCACCTTGGAGTCCGGGTGCCGGGCGGCCAGTTCGGCCACGATACGGGGCGAGGCGGAACCGACATGGTGGACATGCAGCTCGGCCTTGGGCAGCCCCGCGATGAAGGGGCGCAGATCGGTCATCGGGATCCTCCGGATGGTGAGGCGGATGCCTGTGGTGAGGCTGGTACGGCGTTCTCCGGGGCGGGGGTCGCCCCGCCCCCGCCCGGGGCCCTGCCCTGGGCGGCTCGGGTCAGGGATCATCGTAGGCCGGGCCGGTTCCGCGTGGAGCGGAGGCCGTAGCATGACGGAATCACGATGGGGGAGGCCCATGTCTGACAAGAGCGAGCGGCCGTCCGGCGGCTACGAGCCGAGCGATCCCTGGGCTCCACCGGAGCACAAGGCGCCGCTGGACAAGCCGGCGGCGCACCAGGAACCGCACGGGCCGCAGGGCGGGACCGTGCACGAGCAGCCGACGGTCGTCGGGATACCGGGCGGCGAGCCCGGTGCCGTACCGCCGCCGCCGACCGCCCCGGGCGGACCGGCCCAG
>NZ_FMDK01000293.1 GCF_900091995.1 Streptomyces sp. MnatMP-M17 | reverse complement strand
CCGCCCCCCCCCCCCCGCCGTTGCCGAGCACATCGGCGGCCTTCCACGGCTCGGTGGTGAAGGGCAGTTCCGCCGCCCGCGCGAGACCGTCCCGTACCGGGCCCTCGGGCGTGGCCTCCGCGACCGCCGCCACGGAGAGTTCGGACCGTACCGACAGCGCAGCCGCCACGGCGACCGCCACCGCGCCCGCTATCCCTTGCGGATGGGCGTGCGTCACCTCGGCGGAGCGTACGGCCTGCTCGGCGACGTGTGCGAGGTCGGCGGCGAACCAGGCGCCGAGCGGCGCCACCCGCATCGCCGCGCCGTTGCCGAGGCTGCCGCCCTCGAACAGCCCGGGAGCCAGAGTGCGCCAGCTTTCCGGCTCGGCGAGCAGGGCCGGCAGCAGCGTGTGCATACCGTGCCCGTAGCCACGGGCCGGATCCGCGTCGTAGGTGAGGGCGAAGCAACTGGCCAGCCGGTCCTGGTCGATGGCGCTGTGCTCATGGAGGACGCGCAGGACCGCGAGGGCCATCGCCGTGTCGTCCGTCCAGTGCCACTCCAGCTCCTGCGGCGTGAGCCTGGCCTTGATCTCCGCGTGGGCGCGCGGGCGTTCACGGAAGAGCGGGAACCAGCGCTCGCCGAAGGCATCGCCCAGCGCGAGCCCTTCGAGACTGCGCCGGGCCGCCGCTCGGTCGGCGGGAACACGGTCGGCGGCTGTGTGTGGGGTGGTCATAGGGGCCATCGTGCCTCCCGAGGGCGCGTGATGCGCCATATTCGGAGTCCGCGGCCGTCGACGCGCTGATGGCGTACGAGCGTCCGGACGGTCCTGTGGCCACGCCGGCCCGCCGCGTGATCCCCAGAGTGAACGGCGCCGCACGGCTCCTGGGCCCGGTCTGAGCGAGACTGGGCCCGTGAGAAGCGAAGACACCCTCTTTGTCGGCGGCCCGATGGACGGGCGCGTACTGCCCGTGCTGACGGGACCGACCGGGCATCCGCCCAAGTGGTACGAGATCCCGGTGCCCGACGCGGACGGCGGGCCGCCCACCGTACACACCTACCGGCGCGCACCGGCGAGCTACAGCAAGCGCCTTGGGCTACAGCGCGGATGGAAGTACGAGTACATGTCCGCGGGCCGTGAGCGCCGGAGGCTGAAATGGCCCTGGTCAAAGCCGGGCGGTCCCTCACGCGGGTGATGCTGTTGCGCCAGCCCGCCCATTAATGGGCTATTCGTACGTCATCTCACCTCATCATCGCCTAGTGCTGGACTCTCCATTCCGCAACCGGAGGTGATGATGTGTCAGGAAGAATGGTACGCACGGCCTGTACGGCGGCACTGGCCACCGCGACGGTCCTCGCCGGACTGCCCTTCGCGTCGCACGCCGTCGCGGAGCCGGGCGACGACACGGCATCGGGCTCCTCGGCGTCCGCGTCGGCGTCTCCTTCTCCGTCCCGGGACAAGAGCAGGACGGACGATCCGGATTCCGAGGACCCAGAAGCTGATGGGGCATCAGAAGCCCCGGAGGACGGCGAAGACGGAGCCGTCGGCGCCGGAGCGCCCGCCGACACTGCCGCCCTCGACGCCGCCGCCCTGGAAGCTTCCCTGGACGCCTCTCCGCCACGAACCGTCTCCGAGATGCTGAGCCGCCTCCGGCTTCTCTACCGGCAGGCCGAGCAGGCCACGGAGTCCTTCAACGCCACCGAGACCGAACTCGCCCGGCAGCGCGCCGAGACCAAGCGGCTCACCGCCGCCCTCGCACGGGCCCGTACCGCCCTGGCCCTGAGCCGCGGCGACGCGGGCCGGCTGGCCCGTCGGCAGTACCAGGGACAGTCCGAACTCTCCAGTTATCTACGGCTGTTGCTTGCCCGCGATCCGCAGCAAGCCCTGGAGGAGAACTATCTGGTCAGGCGTGCCGCACGCACCAGGGCCCATACGCTCGCGCGGCTCGCCGCCACCGAGAAGCGCGCCGCGGCCCTGACGACGGCGTCCCGCGAGGCCCTCGGCAAGCAGCAGGCGCTCGCCACCAAGCAGCGCAAGCAGCGCGACATGGTCAAGTCCAGGCTCCTGGACGTCGAGAAGCTGCTCGCCTCGCTCAGCGGCAAGCAGATCGCCGCGGTGGCCGCGCTGGAGAAGGCCGGTACGGACGAGGCCCAGCGCGAACTGCTCGCCTCGGGCGCGCTCGGTGAGGGCATCGGAAAGGGAGCGGCAACACAGGCGGGCGCGCCCGGAGCACCGGGAGCGCCCGGAGGCGAGGCGGGCAGAGCGCCCTCGGCCAAGGGCCGCGAGGCGGTGCGCTACGCCGTCGAGCAGATCGGCAAACCGTACGAATGGGGCGCCGAGGGACCGGACACCTACGACTGCTCGGGACTGACTCAGCAGGCCTGGGCGCACGCCGGCGTGAACATCCCGCGTACCAGCCAGGAGCAGTGGGACGAGCTTCCTCAGGTCTCGCTGCGCGAGCTGAGGCCCGGCGATCTGGTGATCTACTTTCCCGAGGCCACCCATGTGGCGATCTATCTCGGCGGCGGGATGGTGATCCAGGCGCCTCGCCCGGGGGCCCGTGTCAAGGTCTCGCCGATCGCGGCGAACCCGCTGCTGGGCGCCGTACGGCCGGATCCCGAGGCCCGCTCGCTGAATCCCGGCGCGTACTCACCGCCGGAGCTGCCCGAGGGAGCCATGGACGGCGCGGACACCGGCTACAACCAGGGCTGACGCACGAAAGGCATGGGAGGCACGAGAGGCACGGGAAGCTGAGCGGGCACGACGGACGGCCCGATCAGATGCCGGCCGTGCCCTTCACGCCCCCGCGCCCACCGCGCCCGAGACCTCCGCCAGATACGCGTTCGTCTTCTCGGGCTCGTAGAAGAAGTTCTCGAAGTCGGCCGGATCGTTGAAGCCGTTCGCGAACCGGTCGGCCACCGGCGGAAGTCCGCCCGCCGCGCCGATCAGATTGAGGACATGCTCCGGCGGTACGCCCAGCATCGCGTTCGTCCACTTCGTGACATGCCGCGCGGTCTCCCAGTAACGGTCGAACGCCGTCTGCATCCATGCCTCGTCGAACGGCCGGTCGCCGTGCGCCACGATCGACTCCAGATACGAAGCGGCGCACTTGGACGCCGAGTTGGAGCCCTGTCCGGTGATCGGGTCGTTGGCGACGACGACATCGGCGACACCGAGGGCAAGACCGCCGCCGGGCAGCCGTCCGACCGGATGGCGCACGGTCGGCGCGTACCGTCCGGCGAGCGTGGCGTTGGCGTCCGTCAGCTCGACCTTCGTGGCGCGCGCGTACTCCCAGGGCGTGAACCGCTCCATCAGCTCCAGGGTGAGCGAGAGATGCTCGGCGGGATCCTTGATGCCCCGGAAGACATCGAGCGGACCGCCGGGCACGCCCTCCCAGAACAGGATGTCCGCGCGGCCGGAGGTGGTGAGCGTGGGCATGACGAACAGTTCGCCGACGCCCGGCACCAGGTTGCAGCGCACGGCGTCGTAGTCCGGATGCTCGGGACGCGGGCCCAGGCCGTGGACGTACGCGACCGCGAGCGCGCGCTGCGGTGTGTCGTAGGGAGAGCGGGAGGCGTCGCGGCCGAACATCGAGACCAGTTCGCCCTTGCCCGCGGAGACCAGCACCAGATCGTACGTACGGGAGAAGTAGTCCAGGTCGGAGACGGCCGCGCCGTGTATCACCAGCTGGCCGCCGCGCTGCGCGAAGGTCTCCATCCAGCCGGCCATCTTGACGCGCTGGTCGACGGACTGCGCGTATCCGTCGAGCGTGCCGACCCAGTCGACGGCACGGGTGGAGTCGGGCCCGGTGACCGAGACGCCGAGACCTTCGATCCTCGGCGCCTGCGACTCCCAGAAGCCGAGCTGGAGATCACGCTCGTGCTGGAGCGCCGTGTGGAACATGCACTGTGTGGACATGACCCGGCCGGACCGGATCTCGTCCGCCGTGCGGTTGGACATCAGGGTGATCTCGTAGCCCCGCGACTGGAGGCCGAGGGCGAGCTGAAGCCCGGACTGGCCGGCTCCGACGACGAGTATCTTCCGCATGGCGGGTTCTCCGATTGCGTACGTGATGCGAGTTCGAGCTTCGGGACGCGGCGGGCGCCCTCGGCCCGCCGGGCGCTATTCCGGCGAGGCCGCAAGCGCGTGGCGTACCAGCGTGAGCATCGACTCGACGACCGTGATCCGTTTGCGCGCGTCCATGATCAGTACGGGAATCTCGTCCGGAATCGTCAGCGCGTCCCGTACATCCTCGATGTCGAACGGCTCCGAGCCCTCGAAGTGGTTGACCGCGACGACATAGGGCAGCCCGCAGCTCTCGAAGTAGTCGAGCGCCGGGAAGGAGTCGGCGACGCGCCGCGTGTCGACCAGGATGACGGCGCCGATCGCGCCGCGCACCAGGTCGTCCCACATGAACCAGAAGCGCTCCTGGCCCGGTGTGCCGAAGACATACAGCACCAGGTCGTTGTCGAGCGTGATCCGGCCGTAGTCCATCGCCACGGTCGTGGTGACCTTGTCGGGCGTGGCGCTGAGATCGTCGGTCTCCGCGCTGGCCTGCGTCATCAGGGCCTCGGTCTGGAGCGGCGGAATCTCCGAGACCGTGCCGACGAAGGTCGTCTTGCCGACGCCGAAGCCGCCCGCGACCACGATCTTGGTGGCGATGGGCGCACGCGTGCGGTCCAACTGCCATGCCTTGAGCTCTTCTTCGGGCTCGGTCACGAACGGCGGGGCCATGACACCGGAGGCGGTCGCGCCCGAGGCGGTCACACCCGGTGAGGCCACGCCCGGTGAGGCCACGCCCGAGGCAGTCATACCCGAGGCATTCGCACCCGAGACCTTCGCACCGGCGGTGGTGACACCAGCGGCAGCGGTGGCGTCAGAGACGGCGGAGTCCACTCAGCACCCTTTCCAGCAGCGCGTGGTCGGGCTGGCCGGTTCCGTACCCGGTCCCGTACACACGGATCTTTCCCTGGTCGGCCAGGTCGCTGAGCAGCACCCGGACCACTCCCAGCGGCATCTTGAGCAGTGCCGACACCTCGGCCACTGTACGCATGCGCCGGCACAGCTCGACAATCGCCCGCATCTCCGGCATGACCTTGGAGGACGCCCCGCCGTCCGTCAACTCCTTGCGCTCGTCGGCCGCTTCGATCGCGGCGACGAAGGTCTCGACGAGCAGGACGTGTCCGAAGCGGGTACGTCCGCCGGTGAGCGAGTACGGACGGACCCGGGCCGGCCTATGATCCCCGCCCCGTACGGGGAGCCGCCTGCCCGGTTCGGTGGGCGGCGTCATTTGGCGCTCTCCGTCGGCTCCGTCGGCTCCGTCAACTCCATCGACTTGCGCAACTCGTCGCGGAGCTCCGGCGTCAGCACATGTCCGGCGCGGCCGACGAACAGCGCCATGTGATACGCGACCACACTCATATCGCAATCAGGTGTGGCGTGCACACCCAGCAGCGAGCCGTCGCTGATCGCCATGACGAAAACGCTGCCCTCCTCCATGGCGACCATGGTCTGTTTGACCCCGCCGCCGTCCATCAGCTTCGCCGCTCCCACGGTCAGACTGCCGATGCCCGAGACGATGGTGGCCAGATCGGCGCTGGAGCCGCGAGGGCCCTCCTGACGCACGGTGGTGGCCGCCTCGGTGTTCAGCCCCGGGTCGGAGGAGAGCAGCAGAAGTCCGTCGGACGAGACGACGGCGACCGAGTGGACTCCTGGCACCTCCTCGACGAGATTGCTCAACAGCCAGTGCAGGTTACGGGCTTCGCTGCTCAGTCCGAATGTGCCGGTCGCAGTCAACTGCGTGCCTCCTCGACTGTTTCCCCCGCCTCATCGGTATGTACTTCGGTCCGCGCTGCGGGCGCTGTCTGCTCCGTGAATTCGGCCTCGACATCGCGTCGGCCTTCCTTCGCGCCTTGGTGGAAGCCACCGAGCCTGCGGCGCAGGGCTTCCGCGTCGACACTGCCGGTGCGCTCGGTGGGCGCGGCGGCGGGTGTGACGGTTCTCGGGGTGCGCTTGGGCAGCCCCTTGCCGGTGATGCGCTCCCGCCGAGGAGCGGTCAACTCGCCCGGCTCGGAGCCGATGTGCGTGTCTGCGGCGGTGTCCGGCTCCGGGGTCAGAGCCGGGGCCGGGTCCGGAGTGGCGGGGGGGGGGGGGGGGGGGGGGGGGGGGGGGGGGGGGGGGGGGGGGGGGGGGGGGGG
>NZ_FMDK01000681.1 GCF_900091995.1 Streptomyces sp. MnatMP-M17 | reverse complement strand
CCGCCCGGCTCCCGCAGCCGCAGCGGTGCGAGATGGTCGATGGCGGCGCGGAAGCCGGTCGCCCAGAGGATCACATCGGCCTCCACCGTCCGCCCGTCGTCCCAGGCCACACCGATCGGGATGATGCGGTCGAACATCGGCAGCCGGTCGAGTACGCCCTCCTCGCGCGCCCGGATGATCGCCTCGTTCAGCGGCAGTCCGGTCACCGAGACCACGCTCTGCGGCGGCAGCCCTTGGCGTACCCGCTCCTCGACGAGCGCGACGGCGGCCCGTCCCTGCTCCTCGCCGAACGGCCCCTCGCGGAAGACCGGCGGACGCCGGGTCACCCAGGTGGTGTCCGCCGCCACCTTCGCGATCTCCATCAGATGCTGGGTGCCCGAGGCGCCGCCGCCCACCACGATCACCCGCAGTCCGGTGAACTCCTCGGGGCCCGGATAGTTCGCCGTGTGCAACTGGCGTCCCAGAAAGGTCTCCTGGCCCGGATAGCGCGGCCAGAACGGGCGGTCCCAGGTCCCGGTGGCGTTGATCAGCGCACGGGCCGACCAGTTCCCTTCGGAGGTCTCCACCAGCAGCCGGCCTGCGACGTCCTCGCGTACGGCCGTGACATCGACGGGCCGGTGGACCCGGAGGCCGAAGCGCCGCTCGTACGCGGTGAAGTAGCCGCCGATCACCTCGGACGAGGGCCGGCCGTCATCGGCCGGCCCGGTGATCAGCTCCATACCCGGGAGCGCGTGCATCCCGTGGACCTTGCCGTACGTCAACGAGGGCCAGCGGAACTGCCAGGCGCCGCCCGGCCGCGGAGCATGGTCGAGGACGACGAAGTCGCGGTCCGGTTCGAGCCCGGACCGCCGCAGATGGTAGGCGCCGGACAGCCCTGCCTGTCCGGCGCCCACGACCACCACATCGATGTCCCGTACTCGTACCCGGTCCCGTACCCCGAAGTCGTTCACGTTTCTACGAACAGCCTCGGAACCGGGAATCTTCCCGCTCATCTCACGATGTCGGTCCGCTCAGCTCGGTCTGCTCAGCGGCCTCCGGCGAGCAGCAGCGGCGCGCCGCCGGGCGCGGACGCCGGACGGCCGTTCGCCGCGGGCACGCCCAGCAGCG
>NZ_FMDK01000647.1 GCF_900091995.1 Streptomyces sp. MnatMP-M17 | reverse complement strand
CGCCGCCGCGATGCAGACGCCCGCGGGCCGCGCCGCCGGTCTCGGCCGCTCCGTACCGCCCCAGCCCGCGGGCGGCGGCTTCGGCCCGCCCGGCAGCGGCCAGGACGCCGGCTACGAAGGCATGCCTCCCGAGGGCGGCTTCGGCGCGTACAGCGACGAGGACTTCGTCAAGCCGCGCGGTGGCCGCAAGTGGCTCAAGAGGTCCTTCTACTCCGTGCTCGCGCTGGCCGTCGTCGGCGGCGGGCTCTACGGCGGCTACCGCTGGACGCAGACCCAGTACTACGTGGGCGCCAACGCCGAGCATGTCGCGCTCTACCGGGGCATCAGCCAGGATCTGGCCTGGCTCTCCCTCTCGGAGATCGAGAAGGACCACCCCGAGATCGAACTCAAGTACCTCCCGCCCTACCAGCGCAAGCAGGTCGAGGAGACCATCGCCGAAGGCAGCCTGGCCAACGGGCGTGACAAGATCCAGGAACTCGCCACCCAGGCGTCGGCCTGCAAGAAGGACGAGCAGCGCCGTCAGGCCGACCGCGAGGCCGCTGTGGTCACCGGCGAAGGCCAGGCCGGCGGCACGACCGGTACGAACACCTCCGGCCGGACCACCACCATCAAGCCGAAAGCCGCGACTCCCACTCCAGGCCCCAGCCTCTCGGAGGAGGAGCAGAAAGTGGCCTCGAACTGCGGGAAGCAGCAGTAGCCGGCCGTAGGGGGCCTTTCACCACCATGAGCGTTGTCACCAACACGACCACCATCGGCGCGATCGAAGCACCGAGCCGCCGCAACACCGAGCTCGGGCTGCTCGCCTTCGCCGTCGTCATCCCGGTGTTCGCGTATCTGAACGTGGGGCTCGCCCTCGACGGCAAGGTACCGGCCGGGATGCTCGGCTACGGCTTCGGCGTCGCGCTGCTCGCCGGGATCGCCCATCTCGCGGTGCGCAAGTTCGCTCCGTACGCCGATCCGCTGCTGCTGCCGCTGGCCACTCTGCTCAACGGGCTCGGGCTGGTGCTGATCTGGCGGCTGGACAAGTCGGAACGGTTCCAGGCCCTGGACACCTTCGCACCGGCCGCCACCAAACAGCTGCTGTTCTCCGCGATCGGTGTCGCCCTTTTCGCAGCCGTACTGGTCCTTCTCAAGGACCATCGCATCCTCCAGCGCTACACCTACATCTCCATGGTGGTCTCGCTGGTCCTGCTGATCCTGCCGATGTTCTTCCCCGGCGTGTACGGCGCCAAGATCTGGATCACCATCCCCGGCTTCGGCACCATCCAGCCGGGTGAGTTCGCGAAGATCATCATCGCGATCTTCTTCTCGGGCTATCTGATGGTGAAGCGGGACGCCCTGGCGCTCGCCAGCCGCCGCTTCATGGGTCTGTACCTGCCTCGCGGCCGTGACCTCGGACCGATCCTGGTCGTCTGGGGCGTCTCCATCCTGATCCTGGTCTTCGAGACCGACCTCGGCACCTCGCTGCTCTTCTTCGGCATGTTCGTCGTCATGCTGTACGTCGCCACCGAGCGGACGAGCTGGATCGTCTTCGGTCTGCTGATGTCCGCGGTCGGCGCCGTCGGCGTGGCCTCCTTCGAACCGCACGTCCAGCAGCGCGTCACCGCCTGGCTCGACCCGTTCGACGGCTACGGCAAGATCGCCGCGAGCGAGCAGATCGCCAAGTCCCTGATGGCCTTCGGCTCCGGCGGCACACTGGGCACCGGACTCGGCCAGGGCCACTCCGACCTCATCGGCTTCGCGGCCAACTCGGACTTCATCCTCGCCACCGTCGGTGAGGAACTCGGCCTCGCCGGAGTGATGGCCGTCCTGCTGATCTACGGCCTGGTCGTGGAGCGCGGCGTCCGCACGGCGCTCGCCGCCCGCGATCCGTTCGGCAAGCTGCTCGCCGTCGGTCTCTCCGGCGCCTTCGCCATCCAGGTCTTCGTCGTCGCCGGCGGTGTGATGGGGCTCATTCCGCTGACCGGTATGACCATGCCGTTCCTGGCAGCCGGCGGCTCCTCCGTGCTCGCCAACTGGGCGCTGATCGGGATCCTGATCCGTATCAGCGACACCGCGCGCCGGCCCGCGCCGGCTCCCGCCCCGTCACCCGACGCCGAGATGACCCAGGTGGTCCGACCGTGAACAAGCCCCTGCGACGCATCGCGATCTTCTGCGGGCTTCTCATCCTCGCCCTGCTGATCCGGGACAACTGGCTCCAGTACGTCCGCGCGGACGAGCTGAACTCGCACAAGTACAACCGCCGTGTGCTCATCGAGCGCTACAGCAACGAGCGCGGCAACATCATCGTCGACGGCAAGGCCATCACCGGCTCCGTCAAGACGGACGACAGCGACTTCGCCTACAAGCGCACCTATGTCGACGGCCCCATGTGGGCACCCGTCACCGGCTATGCCTCCCAGGCCTTCGACGCCAACCAGATCGAGAAGCTTGAGGACGGCATACTCACCGGCAACGACGAGCGGCTCTTCTTCGACCGCACCATGGCCATGTTCACGGGCAAGAAGAAGAAAGGCGGTGATGTCGTCACCACCCTCAGCGGCGCCGCCCAGAAGGCCGCCTACAAGGGCCTCGGGGACGCCAAGGGCGCCGTAGCGGCCATCGACCCGCAGACGGGCAAGATCCTGGCGCTGGCCTCCACGCCGAGCTACGACCCGTCCAAGTTCGCGGGCAACAGCGACAAGGACACCGAGGCCTGGGTCGCCCTCGACAAGAAGAACAACCCCGACGACCCGATGCAGAACCGCGCGCTGCGCGAGACCTACCCGCCCGGCTCGACCTTCAAGGTGGTCACCGCCGCCGCCGCGCTGGAGCACGGCGAGGTCACGGACATCGATGAGCCGACGGACACGCCGCTCCCCTGGATCATGCCGGGAACGACCACGCCGCTGCCCAACGAGGGCAACATCCCCTGCAAGGACGCCACCCTCCGGGACGCGCTGCGCTACTCCTGCAACACGGTCTTCGGCAAGCTCGGCTCCCAGATCGGCAAGGACAAGATGCTGGAGACGGCGAAGAAGTTCGGATTCAACGCCGAGCAGTTCACTCCGGTCCGCTCCAACGCCTCGTTCTTCCCCGAGGAGATGAACGAGTCGCAGACCGCGCTCTCCTCCATCGGCCAGTTCGACACCCGGGCCACGCCGCTCCAGATGGCCATGGTCGCCGCCGCGATCGCCAATGACGGCAAGCTGATGAAGCCGTACATGATCGACCAGCTGCGCGCCCCGAACCTGGACGTGCTCAGCAAGACCGAGCCCGAGGAGATGAGCCGTCCCCTCACCCAGGAGCACGCGCAGATGCTCCAGACCATGATGGAGACGGTCGTCAACGACGGCACCGGAAAGAACGCCCAGATTCCGAATGTGACAGTGGGCGGCAAGACCGGTACCGCGCAGCACGGCGAGAACAACAGCAAGAACCCCTACGCGTGGTTCATCTCGTACGCCAAGACGGACAACGGCTCGCCCGTCGCCGTCGCGGTCGTCGTCGAGGACAGCAAGGCCAGCCGGGACGACATCTCCGGCGGCGGTCTTGCGGCCCCCATCGCCAGGGCAGTGATGAAGGCGGTCATCGACAGCAGGAAGTGATGCCGGTCACGGCTCACGTCCGTAGACGCACTTTGCGATACCGGTCGTATATCAGGTCACCGCTATGGGTCAATCGCATACGGCGTGCCCGGTAGCGTAGGCGCGAGCAGCACACCGCCGGACCACACACCGGTGCGGTCGGGACTGACGGAGAGGGCTGGAACAGTTATGGAAGAGCCGCGTCGCCTCGGCGGCCGGTACGAGCTGGGCTCGGTGCTCGGCCGTGGTGGCATGGCGGAGGTCTACCTCGCGCATGACACCCGGCTCGGCCGCACCGTCGCCGTGAAGACGCTCCGGGCCGATCTCGCCCGCGACCCGTCCTTCCAGGCCCGGTTCCGCCGAGAGGCCCAGTCGGCCGCCTCGCTCAACCACCCGGCGATCGTCGCGGTCTACGACACCGGTGAGGATTACGTCGACGGGGTCTCCATCCCGTACATCGTGATGGAGTACGTCGACGGTTCGACCCTGCGCGAGCTGCTGCACTCCGGACGGAGGCTGCTGCCCGAGCGCACGCTGGAGATGACCATCGGCATCCTCCAGGCGCTGGAGTACTCGCACCGCAACGGGATCGTCCACCGGGACATCAAGCCGGCCAACGTCATGCTGACGCGTACCGGCCAGGTCAAGGTCATGGACTTCGGTATCGCCCGCGCCATGGGCGACTCCGGTATGACGATGACCCAGACCTCCGCCGTCATCGGCACCGCCCAGTACCTCTCGCCCGAGCAGGCCAAGGGCGAGCAGGTCGACGCGCGCTCCGACCTCTACTCCACCGGATGTCTGCTCTACGAGCTGCTGACGGTCCGGCCGCCCTTCATCGGCGACTCGCCGGTCGCCGTCGCCTATCAGCACGTACGGGAAGAGCCGCAGACGCCCAGCGTCTTCGATCCCGAGATCACGCCCGAGATGGACGCGATCGTGCTCAAGGCGCTCGTCAAGGACCCGGACTACCGCTACCAGTCCGCCGACGAGATGCGCGCGGACATTGAGGCCTGCCTCGACGGACAGCCTGTCGCGGCCACGGCGGCCATGGGCTCGGTCGGCTACGGCGGCGGTTACGGCGGCCATGACGGCGGCCAGCAGACGACCGCGCTGCGCCAGAACGACCCGGCCGGCCAGACGACGATGCTGCCGCCGATGCGCCCGGACGAGGGCGGATACGGCGGCGGGTACGACGACCGCCCGGACCGGCGCCGTCAGAAGAAGTCGAACACCTCGACGATACTGCTGGTGACGGCGGGCGTCCTGGTGCTGATCGGCGCGATACTGATCGGCAAGGCGTTCCTCGGTGGCGACAGTGGCACCACCCAGGTGACGGTCCCGCAGCTCGTCGGCAAGACGCTCCAGGAGGCCGAGACGCTCGCGAGCAACGCGAGCGTGAAGGTCGAACAGTCCGGCTCGAAGCGGTGCGAGGTGCCCAAGGGCTCCATCTGCAGCCAGAACCCGGCGAACGGCAAGATGGACCAGGGCGAGACCATCCAGGTCGTCGTCTCGGCGGGCTCACCGCAGGTCAAGGTCCCCGACGTCACACAGAAGGACGTCGACAACGCCACCTCCATATTGGAGGGCGACAACTTCAACGTCGAAATCGAGCAGGTCGAGTCGGACGAGGACCCCAACACGGTCCTCGAACAGGACCCGGCGGGCGGCTCGAAGGCCGAGAAGGGCGCCACGGTCACGCTGAAGATCGCGAAGACGGCCCAGGAGACGGTTCCGCCGGTCGTCGGCACGCAGTTCGACGCGGCGAAGGCCCAGCTCGAAGGCCTCCGCTTCACCGTCCAGCGCAATGACGTGGACTCGCAGGAGCCGGCGGGCACGGTCGTCAAGCAGAACCCGGGAGAGAACAGCAAGGCGCCCAAGAACTCCACGGTCACGCTGGATGTCTCCAAGGGCCCGCCGCAGGAGAAGGTACAGATCCCCGTTGACATCTTCGGCAAGCGGCTCGGAGAGGTGCAGGGCCGTCTCCAGGGCTTGGGCCTCAACGTCGCGGTCGAACAGAATCAGCCGACCGACCCGAACGCCTTCGTGACGGGGAGCAACCCCCAGCCCGGCCAGGAGGTCAACAAGGGAGACACCGTCACCTTGACCACTGTGGGCGGCAACCAGGGCAACGGTGGCAACAACGGCGGAGGCTTCTTCGGCAGGTAACCAGCCCAGCAGAGAGCCCCGGCACCCGTGAAGGGTGCCGGGGCTCTCTGCTG
>NZ_FMDK01000830.1 GCF_900091995.1 Streptomyces sp. MnatMP-M17 | reverse complement strand
GCGGGCCCGGGGCC
Source organism: Streptomyces sp. MnatMP-M17 (assembly GCF_900091995.1). Classification (GTDB taxonomy): domain Bacteria; phylum Actinomycetota; class Actinomycetes; order Streptomycetales; family Streptomycetaceae; genus Streptomyces. The sequence goes on along the minus strand of NZ_FMDK01000830.1, from coordinate 1,629 downwards.
GGCCGGCTCGGGATCACTCGGTACGAAGAAATCGTCCGGTGCGAACGGGTCGTCCGGCTCGACCATGCCTGCCGGGTCGAACAGGTCGTCCAGGGCCGGGTCGGCCGGAGGTGTGGCGTCGCTGTCCTCCTGTTGGAATTCCGCCTGTTGGAACTCCGCCAAGTACCTCCGTACCGTTTCCGCTGCCTCTTGGCGGCGAGCCATCGACTCCGGGTCCAGCGGGAGAGGCCAGGCATGAGGTGTGGTCTCCGCGCGCAGGGACGGGTTCTCGTCGGTCTCCTCCGGTTCGTCCGCCCAGGCCTCGATCTCGCCGTATCCCGCCGCGCAGTGGTCGTACAGGGCGTGCAGAAAGTCCGACGGGCCGCGTGGGCGCTTCTGTGTCGGGCCCCACCAGTGGCCGGAGCCGAGCAGCAGGGAGCGCGGGCGGGTGAAGGTGACATAGCCCAGGCGCAGTTCCTCCGTGTGCTGGTGCGTCTTCATCGCGTCCTTGAACGACTTGAGACCTTTCGCGTCCCAGGACGGCACATCCGGCAGTGTCGGCGCGTCGCCGCGCAGCGCGTGCGGCAGGACCTTCGGCTGGGACGTCCAGGCCTCGCGCGCCCGGCCGTTGGGAAACTGGCCCGTCACCAGTCCCGGGACGGCGACCACATCCCACTCAAGTCCCTTGGACTTGTGGGCGGTGAGCACCTTCACGGTGTTCTCGCCGCCCGGCAGCGCGTTGTCCAGGCCCTTCTCGTACTGCGCGGCCGTCCGCAGGAACGCCAGGAACGCCAGCAGTCCAGCCTCTCCGTCGAGCGCCGCGAAGGAGGCCGCGATATCGAGGAAGTTGCTCAGCGTCTCGCGGCGGCGGGCGGCCAGCGCGCGCGGCGAGGCGGAGAGCTCGACCTCCAGACCGGTCGTCGCCAGGACGCGGTGCAGCACGTCCATCAAGGGATCGGCCAGGGACCGGCGCAGCTCGCGCAGTTCGGCGGCCAGCCGCGCGAACCGGACCCGGGCCGCGGCGGAGAAGGGCAGCCCGTCCGCCGGAGCGCCCGCCGGCTCCAGGAAGGTGTCGAGGGCGTCCGCGAGCGAGATCACCTCGGCCGGATCGGTGCCCTCGACCGCCGCCGCCAGCCGCGCGTCGAGATCGTCCTCGCCGTCCTCGGCGCCTCCTCGGTGGACCAGCAGCCGGGCCCTGCGGCCCAGCAGCGCGAGATCGCGCGGCCCGATGCGCCAGCGCGGGCCGGTGAGCAGCCGTACGAGAGAGGCGTTGGCGCCCGGATCCTGGAGGACCTCGCACATGGCGACGAGATCGGCGACCTCGGGAAGATGGAGCAGCCCGGAGAGCCCCACGACCTCGACGGGTATGTCACGGGCCACCAGCGCGCCCTGGATCTCCGGGAAGTCACCGGCCGTACGGCACAGCACCGCGATCTCGCCCGGTTCCTTGCCCGTGCGTACAAGATGGGCGATCGAGTCGGCGAGCCACTCGATCTCCTCCGCGTGTGTCGGGAGCAGGGCGCAGCGCACTGCGCCGTCGCGCTCCGCGCCGGGCGCGGGCCGCAGCGCCTCGACGCCTTCGTGCATCGCGCGCAGCGGCTCGGCGAGACCGTTGGCGAGGTCCAGGAGACGGCCGCCGCTGCGGCGGGT
>NZ_FMDK01001077.1 GCF_900091995.1 Streptomyces sp. MnatMP-M17 | reverse complement strand
CGGGCGGCCTGGCGTCGGGACGGTGAGATCTTCGCCGAGGTGAGTCTGCCCGAGGGCGCCGAGGCGGGAGCGTACGGTCTGCATCCGGCGCTGCTCGACTCCGCCCTGCACGCGTCGCTCCTCGCCGGTGACGGTCAGGAGGGCACCGGCGGTCTGCCGTTCTCGTGGGAGGGCGTGTCCCTGTACGCGACGGGCGCCGCGGCACTGCGTGTACGGATCGCTCCGGCCGAGGGCAAGGACGCGGTGTCGATCGTGGTCGCCGACACCACAGGTGCGCCCGTAGCCTCGGTCGACTCGCTGCTCGTACGCGCCGTGTCGGGCGACCAGCTCGACAGTGCCACCGGATTGGCCCGGGACGCGCTGTTCACACTGGAGTGGGTCCCGGTGCCCGGCGTTCCCGCGCCCGGCGGTTCCACGCCTGGTGCGGACAGACTCGCGCTGATCGGACCGGATGCCCTCGGGCTGGCCGAGGGACTGGCTCGTACGGGTGTCGAGATCGAGGTCCATACCGATCTGGCGTCGCTGGCGGCGGCGGAGTCCTCGGTACCGGACACCGTACTGGTCGGTGTCCATGGCACGGACGGCACCGGAGTCGGCGCCGAGGCCGGGACCGGCGCCGGTGCCGGTGCCGCCGAGTCGGCGCACGCGCTGACCGCTGTTGCCCTGGCCCTGATGCAGGAGTGGCTGGCCGAGGAGCGGTTCACCGGCTCCCGGCTGGTGTTTGTGACGCGAGGCGCGGTGGCGGCCGGCGACGAGGAGGTCACCGATGTGGCCGCCGCCTCGGTCTGGGGCCTGGTGCGCTCGGCCCAGACGGAGAACCCGGGCTGCTTCGGCCTGCTGGATTTGGGCCCGCTGGACCTTGGCCTGCTGGATCTCGGCCTCGGGAGCGACGGCCTTGCCCAGCTCATGGGCCGGCTCACACGGTCTGCCGTTACGGACGAGCCGCAGTTGGCCGTCCGTGACGGAGCACTCCTGGCCGGGCGGCTCGCGCGGCTGGAGCCGGACATGGCCCTGATTCTTCCTGTGGATGTGCCCTGGCGGCTGGACAGCACGACGAAGGGAAGCCTGGACGGGCTGACGCCGACACCGTTCCCGGAGGCACTGGAGCCGTTGTCGGGGCACGAGGTACGGATCGAGGTCCGCGCGGCCGGTGTCAACTTCCGCGATGTCCTCAAGGCGCTGGACATGTATCCCGGCGACGCCGGGCGTATGGGCCGCGAGGCCTCGGGCGTGGTGGTCGAGGTGGGACCGGAGGTGACCGGGCTGCGGCCCGGCGACCGGGTCACAGGCCTGGTGTCCGGAGGTTTCGGCTCACTGGTGGTGGGCGACGCACGGCTGCTCACCGCACTGCCGGACGAATGGTCGTGGGAGACGGCGGCTTCGGTGCCGCTGGTGTTCCTGACGGCGTATCACGCGCTGGTCGAGCTGGCGGGCCTGACCCATGGCGAGAAGGTGCTGATCCATGCCGGCGCCGGTGGTGTGGGGATGGCGGCGATCCAGATCGCCCGTCATCTCGGTGCGGAGGTCTTCGCGACGGCGAGCGAGGGCAAGTGGGACGTCCTGCGCCTGCTCGGTGTGGCGGACGACCATATCGCCTCCTCCCGGACGACGGACTTCGAGGCCGCCTTCGCCGACATCACCGACGGCGACGGGATCGATGTCGTACTGAACGCGCTGGCCGGTGAGTTCGTGGACGCCTCCATGCGGCTGCTCAACACGGGCGGCCGGTTCCTGGAGATGGGCAAGACCGATGTCCGCGATGCCGCCGATCTGCCCGACGGCGTGGACTATCAAGCGTTCGACCTCGGCTGGGTGGATCCCGAGGACATCCGGCGCATGCTGAACTCCCTCATGGGACTGTTCGGCCAAGGCGTGCTGGAGCCGTTGCCGGTCCGTTCCTGGGATGTACGGCGGGCGCGGGACGCGTTCCGGTTTATGAGTCTGGCCCGGCATGTGGGGAAGATCGTACTG
>NZ_FMDK01000680.1 GCF_900091995.1 Streptomyces sp. MnatMP-M17 | reverse complement strand
CGCGGCGGCTGCGCGCGCTCGCGTGCACCGCGCCGCTGCACGACCTGGACACCCGCAAGGCCAATCTCGCCGGGGAGTACGCCGTCTACGGAATGGCGGAGGTCGCCCTCGCCGCCATCGATCTCGTCACGCTCAACATGGACTTCGACACCGGCGCCGACCATGAACAGATAGTGGGCCGGCTGCTCCCGCGCGTCGCCGCCCAGGCACCGGGCCGCCCGGCCGCCGAGCACGAGCGGGTCGCCCGCTGGGTGCTGGAGAATCTGATCAACGTCGGCAGCGTGGACCGCGGCTTCCGCGCGGTGTACGGCACCTTCGGCACCGACGGCGTCTACACCCGCAGGGACTACGACTTCAAGCTCATCGAGGAGGTCCCGGGACACGGCGGCAGCGTCTATCTCCGTACGACCGACGAAGCGGTCAACGTCCTGGTCGGCGCGCTCGACACGGATGTCACCAGCGCGCAGATCGCCGCCGAGGTCAAGCTGGAGGTGCTGATCAACCGCGGTCGGCTCGCCGACGCCCAGCTCGCCGCCGAGCAGGCGCGCTACCGCACCGTGCAGTACGCGGAGACGCTGCGCAGGACGCTGGAGGCGACCCGCCGCAATGTACGGGCGGTCGACTGGCTCAACTCCGTTCCCGACATGATCGACGAGGCGCTCGACCATGTGGCCGACCGCTATCGCCACGAGAACGCGATCCTGACCAATATCCGCAAGGCGCGCGATGAGGCCGATACCGGCGCCGATCCCAGAACGGCGGAGCACAAGCGGCGCGCCGCCGAGCTGGTCGACATCGTCAAGGACTGCATCCGTCGGCACACCCAGCTCCAGTCACGGCTGCTGGAGGCGGGCCCGCTGTTCCGCGCGGAGCAGGACAGACAGGCCTTCGCCCGGCCCACGGCCCATACGGGCCTGGATCTCTACGGACAGCTCGTCGCGCCGCTGCTGCCGCTGCCGGTCGAGCGGGCCACGCGCGTGACGGACGCGTTCTTCGCCCGCGGTACCGGGCTGCGGACGCCCACGGCCGTCCGGGTCGGAGATCTGATCGATCTGCTGCTGACGCCACCGGTGGAACGCGAGCATCTGGGCGCGGAGATGCCCGAGCCCGATCTGATCGCGACGCCGGACGACAGCCGCTTCAGCGAGGAGCAGCTCGCGAGCGCGAAGGAGCTGCTCGACCTGGAGCACGACGCGCCACGCCGCCTGTCCGGCCTTCTGGCGGAGGCCCGCCGCCGCGATCCGGAACTGCCGTACCTGGTCGCGCTGCTGGCCATCCACGCCGCGAGCCCACCGGTCGGCACGGCACACCGCCAGGGCGAGGACCGCCTCCTCTTCGCCGTCGATGACGGCACGCCGCTGGAAGACCCGGAATTCGGCGGAGCGGATCTGATAGTGGGCGTCGCGCGGCTGGGGGCGGCGTAATGGGGCCCGGCGTCCTGGCAGCCGTTTTGTCCTCAATCGCCGGACCGGCACAACCCAGCCCGTCCGGCGATCGAGGACGAATCGGCCACCGGACGAACCCGGTGATCCATGCACCCGCGCCCACCACGTACCCCCACAGACCAGGAGCCCGCACCTCGTGAGCGAGCAGTACCCGCCGGAAAGCGGCAGTGGCGCCGAGACCGGCGCCACCCCCGCGCCCCTTACACCCGCAGACGCCGCCGACGCCGCCCGGCTCGTTTCCTTTGGGCTTCAGCCCAAGCTGCTGCCCGCCCGGGACATCGAGTACACCGAACTTCTGCGCCGCTACCGCGAAGACCCCGCCTTCGCGCGCGTCGCCGATGCCGTCGCCACCGGATTCGGCCTGGTCGTGCTGGAGGTCTCAGCTCGCGCGGGTATGGCCGTGACCGCCGGTGAGGACTCGGTCTTCGCGGTGCGTATGGGTGACTATGCCCGCCGCGCCTCCACCGACTCCGCCGACCGCTTTCTGCACGGCCTCGCCCATCTCGCCGTCGCGGCCATGGCGTTCCCGCGGCCCGAGGATCTCGCCGACGACGGTTACATCGGCCGGATCACGGTCAATGGCGTCGACGCGTTCGTACGGCAGGCCTGCCGACGGCTGGAGGAGCGCGCCGAGGCGGAGGGGGAGAACACCGATCCGTCGACCGACGCGCCCGGTCTTGAAGCCGCCTGGCGGATCTACGCCCGGCGCAGCGCCACCGGTGCCACCAAGGACGCCCGCAGGCTCGCCGGATCGACCACCGGCATCGTCGGCAAGGCGGTCGCGTTCCTCACCGACTCCGGTTTTCTCCAGCGCACCGGTGACGACGCCGGAGGCGCGTACCGCACCACGGCCCGCTATCAGCTCCAGGTGCGTGACATGGCAGGCCACGCGGCCATGGCCGAGCTGCTCGAACTGGGCGTCGTGCCCGTCAGCGATGGCTCGGCCACTCTGCTGCCGCCGCCCGAGGGCGACGATCTGGAGCTGGCCGCCGACGCGGGCCTGCCCTTCCACGCCTGACCGCAACCTCCGACCGCCCCCACAAGTCCTCACAACGAGAGTCCGCCGCCATGTACGAGCTGTCCCGGGTCCGCCTCTACTCCATCGGTCCTGCCGGTGCGCGCTATGCCGACACCGTGCTCGATCTGCGCGGAGTGGGCGCTCCCGTGCCGCATCCGGCGCCCACCCAGGCGGAGTTCTTCGAGGAGGAGCCGGTGGGGCCGCCGCGCCGCCCGGCCCCGGCGGGCGTGCTCTTCCTGGAGAACGGCGGCGGCAAGTCCGTACTGCTCAAGCTGATCTTCTCGGTGATGCTGCCGGGACACCGCAACACTCTCGGCGGCGCCAGCTCCGGTGTGCTGCGCAAGTTCCTGCTGGCCGACGACTGCGGCCATGTCGCCCTGGAGTGGCAGCACACGCTCACCGGCGAACTCGTGGTGGTCGGCAAGGCCAGTGAGTGGCGCGGCAGGCAAGTGTCCAGCGATCCCAGGAAGTTCACCGAGGGCTGGTACTCCTTCCGGCCGGGACCGGGGCTGAGCCTGGACTCCCTGCCGGTCGCCGAGTCCACCGCCGTACGGCCGCCCGTCGAGGGCGCCTCGGGCGCGCGCGGCAGGCGCCGCACGATGAAGGGCTTCCGTGACGCCCTCACCGAGGCGGGCAAGTTCTATCCGCATCTCGACATCCACTGGGAGGAGATCCACGACCGCTGGAACGAACACCTCGGCGAACTGGGTCTCGATCCCGAACTCTTCCGCTACCAGCGCGAGATGAACGCCGACGAGGGCGAGGCGGCCGGTCTCTTCGCGGTCAAGAAGGATTCCGACTTCACCGATCTGCTGCTGCGCGCCGTCACCGACACCCGGGACACGGACGGACTGGCCGATCTCGTCGGCGGGTTCGGGAACAAGCTGGGCCGCCGCGCCGAACTCACCGCCGAGCGCGACTTCACCGCGGGCTCGGTCGATCTCCTCGGCCGGATCGTCGAGGCCGCCGAGAGCCGCGCACGGGCCCGGGACATCCACGCGGGCGCCGAGCGCCGCGCCCGTACGCTCGTACGGCGGCTCCAGGCGCGCGCCGCCGAGGAGCGCG
>NZ_FMDK01000042.1 GCF_900091995.1 Streptomyces sp. MnatMP-M17 | reverse complement strand
TGAGGTCCGTGCGCCGGGTCGAACTGCGGCAGCGGCTGCGTCGAGTCCGCGCCCTGGCCGCCGCCGGGCGCGTCCGTACGGAAGAGGCTGTCGAACTCCGCGGGCGGCTGGCGGTCGCCGGGAGCGCCGGGCCTGATGCCGTACGGCGCACCGGGAGGCGCGGCCGGTGCGGACTGTGCCTGCGTCTGCACGGGAGCGGCGTGCACGGGGGCCTGCTGGGCCGGTACGGGCGCGATGTACTGCGTGGCGTCCGCGTCCGAACCCGTGCCCGGGATGGGCGACGGCAGGAACTGCGTGGCCTCCGCGGCGTTCTCCGGCGGCATCATGCCGGGGCCCGCACCGGGACCATGGCCAGGTCCTGCCGGGATCGGCGCGATGAACTGCGTCGCGTCCGAGTCCCCCATCGGGGGCATACCAGGCATCCCCGGCATGGCGGCCACCGGCGGCAGATACTGCGTGGCGTCCGCGCTGCCCTGCGCGGGCGCCTCCGCGGGCAGCGGCAAGGGCTGCGCATGCTGCGGCTGCGCGTGCCGCGGCGGCTGTCCCTGCGGCTGGTACGACTGCTGCTGCTCCTGCTGCGGGAACGGCTGCCCGTGCCCCTGTCCCTGAAGCCCCTGTCCCTGAAGGCCCTGTTCCTGGTAGCCCTGTCCATACCTCGGTGCCTGGGCTTGAGCCTGGGCCTGTGGAAGCGGCTGGCCGCCCGGGGGCTGCTGCGGAAGCTGGCCACCGTACGAGACGCCGTCCTGCGGTCCGTACGGCTGGGCGCCCGGCTGAGACCCGTACGACTGCGGCCCGCCGTGCTGCACCTCGCCGTACCCGGACTGCTCCTGGGAGCCGTCCTGGGGCCCCCAGGGCTGTCCCCACGGCTGCCCGCCCGCAGGTCCCTGAGCGGGCGGGTCCGCGGACTGCCCGGGAACCCAGGGCGCGCTGCCGTCGCCGGGCAGCACAACGCCTTCGTGCGCGGGCCGAGCGGCAGGGTGCTGCGGCTCATCCCCTTGTCCGCTGTGCGTCACCGGGACTCCTACATGTGGAACGTGTTGACCTACCGAACGTCGGTTCACGCTACCGGGTGAATCGCGGCCTCTGCCACGCGCCCGGATCCAGTAACGACTCGTCCCCTCAAGACGCTGATATTGGGGTCGAATCCACCTGTACCGCCACCGACTTGGTCATGGCCATACGCTCGACACGGCACGGTCACGAGCTCCGCACGGCATTCTCACGGACGCCCCCGGCCCGACACCTGCCCGTAAGGCACTCACACAGAACCCTCACGCCGCACGGAACCCAAACCGCCCGCACGCCCTCACGCCGCCTGAATCTCCAGCCGCGCCCCGAACTCCCGGACCGCCGGCTCGTTGGCATACGGCTCCAGCCGCTGCTGGAGATCGTCCAGATACTCCGCGCCCCGGCTGGAGCGCAGCGTACCCAGCAGCTCCACCGCGCGTGTCCCGGTGTGGCACGCCTGCTCCACCTCGCGCTGCTGGACCTGGGCCATGGCGAGCAGGACCAGTCCGATCGCCCGCCGTCGCGCCCGGGATTCGGGATGGCCCTCCAGCGACTCCGAGGCATGCCGGCCGGCCGCCTCCGGCTGTCCCAGATCGCGGTAGCAGTGCGCCAACTCGTCGGCGAGATAGGCCTGGTCGAAGTGGGCGATCCACTCCGGATCGTCACCGGAGGCCGCCTCCGCGTGCTCCAGCGCCGTCAGGGCCCGGCCCACCACCGCCTCACAGGTACGGCCGTCGCCCATCAGCGCGTGACCGCGCGCCTCCGCCGCGTAGAACATGGCCTGTGCGCGCGGAGTCACCTGGCCGCGCGCGCCTTCCTGCGCCGCCCGCGCCAACTGCGCGATCTCCCGCGGATTTCCGAGTTGCGCCGCGAGATGGCTCATGGACGCGGCCAGCACATAGCCGCCGTAGCCGCGGTCCCCCGCCGCCTGGGCCAGCCGTAACGCCTGGATGTAGTAGCGCTGGGCGAGGCCGGGCTGTCCGGTGTCGACCGCCATATAGCCGGCCAGCTCCGTCAGCCGGGAGACGGCGGCGAAGAGCCGGCGGCCGACCGCCTCGCGGTACGAGCCGGAGAGCAGGCCCGCCACCACGCTGTTCAGATAGTGGACGACGACCGGACGGACATGGCCGCTGCCGAAGCGATGGTCCAGATCGATGAGCGCGCTCGTCATGGCCCGCACCGCCTCGACATCCGAATCCCCCACCCGCGCACCGGTGTTGCGCGCCACGGCCGGATCGGCGGCCGTGATCAGCCAGTCCCGGCTCGGCTCGACGAGCGCCGAGGACGCCACGGCGGAGCCGGAGAGGAAGTCACGGCGGCCCACATCGCTCCGCCAGAGCTCACAGACCTGCTCGATCGCGCCGAGGACGGTCGGCGAGAACTGAAGGCCGACGCCCGAGGCGAGATTCTTGCCGTTCGCCATCCCGATCTCGTCGATCGTGACCGTACGGCCCAGCTTCCTGCCCAACGCCTCGGCAATGATGCCCGGTGCCCGGCCGCGCGGCTGCTGTCCGCGCAGCCAGCGTGCCACCGATGTCTTGTCGTACCGCAGGTCGAGCGCACGCTCCGCACCCACCATGTTGACGCGCCGGGCGAGCCCGGCGTTGGAGCACCCGGCTTCCTGGATGAGCGCCTGGAGCCGTTCGTTCGGCTGGCGCGCGACGAGAGGCCTGGCTGCCAATTGGATACCCCCTGTGGCCGCAGTGATCAGCTAAGTGACCAATGCCCGGCAGATCTGCAGAGAATGCGCATGTTCGGAGATAACGGAAGTATTCGATGATTCTTGGGAAACAGCGGTAAACACGGAACAGCGGTAAACACGGTCGGGCCGGTCTTGTGCTTCCACCGCGTCCCCCATGGTGTCGGACCCCCGGGGGTGGCTACCCGGATACCGCTCCACACCTTCACGCGCGCCCCCGCCCATGCATCGATGCGCCCCACATGCGGTTTCGGCCTCCCGCGGTGCCGCGCCGTGCGCCCGTAACCCGTGGTGACGGCGGGAGTTGTGCTGTGCGTGGAAGAGACGATCGGAGTCAGGGACGCCGCGCGAATCCCTCAGCAGCGGAGCGACCTGCTGCTGGAGAGCGCGGTGCGGTACACGGAAGAGAGGCGCTGGGACGTGTTCCCCGGCACCTGGCTGGAGGCGGTGGGCGGCGCGGAGAGGTGCTCGTGCGGCCGGATGGACTGCCCGTCGCCGGGGGCGCACGCGACAGGACCGGGATGGCCGACACAGGCGACGGGCAGCGCCGCCGAGGCGCGCGCGCTGTGGTCGAGGCAGCCCAAGGCGTCGGTGCTGCTGCCGACGGGACGCACCTTCGACGCGCTCGACGTACCGGAGTCGGCCGGCTTCCTCGCGCTGGCCAGGATGGAGCGGATGAATGTCACGCTCGGGCCGGTGACCTGCACTCCGGACCGGCGGATGCTGTTCTTCGTCCTGCCCGGCGCGGCGGCGAAGACGGACGGGCTGGTACGGCGGCAGGGCTGGGCGCGCGAGGCGATCGATCTGATCGCGCGCGGCGAGGGACATTACGTGGCGGCGCCGCCGACGCGGATCGGCGGCAGAGGCGCGGTGCAGTGGGCCCGCCGGCCCACGCTCGCGAACCGCTGGCTGCCGGATGTGGACGAGCTGATGAGCCCGCTGGCGTACGCGTGCGGGCGGGAGGCCGCCGCGCTGCGCACGCGCCGTACGTAGGCGGTACGCGGTACGGACGTGGTACGCGGTACGGAGGCCGTACGTAGGGTGGTGCCCTAGCAGTACGGACACCGAAAGGCAGTACGCGATGCCGGACCAGGCACGGGAAGACGCACCAAGGCCGCAAGCCGCCAGGGCGGACGGGGCGGAGGCGGCGGAGGCGGCGGAGGCGGCGGAGGCGGCACCCGAAACGGCCGAGACGGGCAGGGCGGAGACGGACGGCGCAGGCCGAGTGACGGGCGCGGCGGGGACGTCGCCGCCCTCCGTCCCCGCCGCTCATGTCCCAGCCGTCCCCGCCGTTCACGTCCCCGCCGTCCGTGTCGAAGGGCTGTGGAAACGGTTCGGCGGGCAGGTCGCCGTCGCCGGTATCGATCTCGAACTGCCCGCGGGCCAGTTCATCGGTCTGGTCGGCCCGAACGGCGCCGGCAAGACCACGACTCTCTCCATGATCACGGGCCTGCTCAGACCCGACCAGGGACGGGTCCTGGTCGCCGGGCACGACGTCTGGCGCGACCCGGCGGAGGTCGTGGAGGTCAAGGCGCGGATCGGCGTACTGCCGGAGGGACTGCGGCTCTTCGAGCGGCTCTCCGGGCGCGAACTCCTCGGCTACACCGGGCGGCTGCGGGGGCTGCCCGGTGCCGAGACCGACAAGCGCGCCACGCAGCTTCTCGACGTACTGGACCTGGCGGGCGCCCAGCACAAGCTGGTCGTGGACTACTCGACGGGCATGCGGAAGAAGATCGGTCTGGCGGCGGCGCTGCTGCACAACCCGGAAGTCCTCTTCCTGGACGAGCCGTTCGAGGGCGTCGACCCGGTCTCGGCGCAGACGATCCGCGGTGTTCTGGAGCGCTATACGGACTCGGGCGCGACGGTCGTCTTCTCCAGCCATGTGATGGAGCTGGTCGAGTCGCTCTGCGACTGGGTGGCGGTGATGGCGGCGGGCCGTATCCGCGCGCAGGGCACGCTCGCGGAGGTACGGGGCAGCGCGCCGTCCCTCCAGAGCGCGTTTCTGGAACTGGTCGGCGCGCAGGGCCGCGACACCGGCGAGAGCCTGGACTGGCTGGGCGGCGTCCGATGAGCGGGCGTCCGATGAGCGGGACGGACGGAGCCATAGCCGTGGCGGGCGACGCGACAGGTACGCCAGGCGAAGCCGCCCGCGCCACCGGGGCCAGCGGAGGTGGTCCACGGAGCGCTCCCGCGCTCACGCCCGTCTTCGTACGGCTGAAGCTCGCCCTCCTGCGCAACGGCCTGCGGCAGTCGTCGGGCCGTACCGCCGCGTATGTCGTCTCCGCGGTCTTCGCGCTGCTGGTCGCGGCGGGCCAGCTCCTAGGGCTGGTGCTGTTGCGCGGAAACGATCATGCGGGCACGGTCGTGGTCCTGCTGGCCGCCGTGCTGGCGCTGGGCTGGGCGGTGATGCCGCTGTTCTTCCCGGGCGGTGACGAGACGCTGGACCCGACGCGGCTGGTGATGCTGCCGCTGCGACCGCGACCGCTGGTCAGGGCGCTGCTGGTGGCGTCGCTGGTGGGCCTCGGGCCGCTGTCCTCGCTCTGTCTGGCGGTCGGCTCGGCGGTCGCGGTGGGACACGGCGCGGCGGCCACCGCCGTGGCGGTCCTCGCCGTACCGCTGGTGCTGCTGATCTGTGTGGCGCTGGCGCGGGCCGTCGCGACCGCCAATATCCGGCTGCTGACCTCGCGCAAGGGCCGCGATCTGGCGGTGCTGAGCGGTCTGGTGGTCGCGGTGGGCATCCAGGTCGTCAACTTCGGCGCGCAGCGGCTCGGCGACGCGGGCGGGCTCTCGGCGCTCGATCCGACGGCGGAGATCCTGCGGTGGGTGCCGCCCGCGTCCGCGATCGGCGCGGTGGACTCGGCGAGCGAGGGCGCGTACGGCACGGCCGCGGCGCAACTGCTGCTGTCCGCCGGTGCGCTGGCGGCGCTGCTCTACGTATGGCAACGGTCGCTCGTGAAGCTGATGACGTCGCCGGACGGCTCGACGCTCGCGGCGGCGGAACCGTCCCGCAAGGAGTCCATGTCGGCGGCGGGACGGCTGGGACGGCTGCTGCCCGAGGGACGTACGGGCACGGTGATGCTGCGCAGTCTGCGCTATGTGTGGCGCGATCCGAAGACAAAAGCCGCGTGGGTGACCTCGCTGGCCATCGGTCTGATCGTGCCGCTGTTCAACGCGCTCCAGGGCCGCGGCACGATCTACTTCGCGTGCTTCGCGGCCGGGATGCTCGGTATCCAGATGTACAACCAGTTCGGCCAGGACACCTCCGCCTTCTGGATGGTGGCGCTGACGATCTCCTCGACACGGGACGCCTATCTCGAACTGCGCGCCCGCGCCCTGGCGTTGCTGGTGATCACGCTGCCGTACTCGACCGTGGTGACCGTGGCGACGGCCGCCCTGCTGGGCGACTGGCACGCCCTGCCGGAGGCGCTGGGCCTGTCGTTCGCGCTGCTCGGCGCGATGCTGGCGACGGGCGCGGTGGCCTCGGCCCGCTTCCCGTACTCGATACCGCAGGACAGCGGCTACAAGAACGTCGCGCCCGGACAGGCCGGTCTCGCCTGGATCTCCATCTTCGGCGGCATGATCGGCGCGGCCCTGATCTGCGCGCCGGTGATCGCGGTGACGATCTGGCTCCATGTCGCGGGCGCCGACGGCTGGACCTGGCTGCTGTTCCCGGTGGGCACGGTGTACGGCGCGCTGACGGCGGCCCTGGGCCTGCGGCTGGCGGCGCCGCGCACGGCGGCCCGGCTGCCGGAGATCCTGACGGCGGTCAGCAAGGGCTGAGCGGTCCGAGGCAGAACGGTCCTGGGCGGGCCGAGCGTCCCAGGCGGGCGGGCCCGCTGGCCGGCTGAGCGGTCCGGCGCGTGTACGCTCCGTGCCGGACCGTCTCTCATGAGGTCAGCACGCCTTCCAGGAACGGTTCGATCGCCGCCCGCCAGGCCTCCGGCTGGTCGTAGTGGATCAGATGTCCCGCGTCCGTGACCTCCGCGTACTGGCCGCGAGGCAGCACCCGGACCATCTCCTGGGCCTCCGCGCGCCCCAGATCGCCGTCCAGACCGCGGACCACCAGCGTCGGGCAGCGGACCTGGGCCAGCTCCTCCCAGTGGGCGTCATAGACCCAGGTCTCCCGGGCCGTGAGCATCTGGTGGCGGGAGAAGACCGGATGCCAGCCGTCCGCGCGTTCCGTCATCACCTCGGCGAAGAACTCGCCGCGCGCGGGTGTGGGACGCTCCACCCAGGGATCGTCCTCGCCGAACCACTTCCGTACGTCGGCGAGCGTCGCGAACGGTACGGGCCACGACCGGAACCAGTCGCTCCACTCCCGCTGGGACGCCACGCCCAGCGCCGAGGCCCGCATATCGCAGATGATCAGGGCCCGGACCAGATCGGGACGCCTGGCGGCGAGCTGCCATCCGGTGAGCGCGCCCATCGAGTGGCCGATGAGCGTCACGGGCGCCAGCCCGAGCTGTTCGATCGCCGCCTCCGCGTCGGCGACATACGCCTCACGGGTGAACGGCCCTTCCGCCGGCTTGTCGCTGAGACCGTGTCCCCGCTGGTCGAGCGCGACCGTACGGTGCCGCTCGGCGAGCCAGCGCGCCGTGGCGGACCAGTGCGAGGCGCGGCCCATGAGCCCATGGAGGAGTAAGGCGCCGGAGGTCCTCTCCGGACCCGCCTCCTCATGCCGCTCGGGCGGGCCGGCAAACTCCCAGGCAGCGAGACGTACACCGTCCGCTCCGGTCACATCGATACGCCGCACCATGCGTCCAGGCACCCCCTTCGGTCCTGAGTGGTCGTCTGAGTGATCGTCTGAGTGGTCGTCCCTGAGTGTTCGTCGGTGGCCGTCAGCCGTCGGATTCCGCTTCCGGCCCGATGTGCGCACGTCCAGCCATGCCAGACTATCGAACTCTCGTTCGAAAACACGTTCCCCCTGAGCAACACCGCTCGTTCGAGTGACCACGATCAAGGATTGCCGGACGCGACCATGGGGAGGTCTTCACCGGGAGGCGGACCGCTCGGGGATGACGGTCCGAGGGGAATGACCCTGGGAGCTCGGGGCTCCGGGTCAGCGAAGGGGAGGACAGGCTCCGGCGCCGCGAGGCGCCGGAGCCGCCCTCGCGCATCACAGAGCCGCCCTCGCGCATCACAGAGCCGCCCTCGCGCATCACATCCGGGCTCATCGCTCCCGGGACACACAGGCCGTATGACGGCCGCGACGCTTCGTGTCCGTCCCCGCCGTGCCCACCCCCACACAGGCGCATAACCCTGCTCCCCTCCCCGGGCGTGGGGCCGGGGCCCCGGCCGCCTTCAGGTCACATGCCTCAGCGACAGCCTGGCACGCGACGCGCCCCGCCGCTGCCGTTCCGCCGGAAAGCGCGCGCCCCCGGTCACGGGCGCGCCCCCGCGCCCGCACCCGTACCGCTCCCGTCATCGCCTACGCGAAGTCGCCCGCGTGACGCCGACCGCGCGAAGCCGCGCGTGCCCCCGTACCCCGTACCGCCTCAGCGCTTGGCGACGAAGACATGCGACGCGACCTCGGAGACCAGCTCCGCCGCCTCGCCGCTGCTTCCCACCAATACCCCGCCGGGAGACTCCGTCACACTCACCACGGACCCGGGCTGCACTCCCGCGCGCCGCAGCGTGTACATGAGCTGGGCGTCGGTCTGGATGGGCTCACCGATCCGCCGTACCACCACGGTCTTGCCCTCGGTGCCCGGATCCAGCTCCGCCAGGCTCACCATCCCCGCGTCGAGGAACGGATCGGCCTCCGTCTTCTCGCCCAGCTCCTCCAGGCCCGGGATCGGGTTCCCGTACGGCGACTCCGTCGGGTGACGCAGCAGTTCGAGCACCCGCCGCTCCACCGCCTCGCTCATCACATGCTCCCAGCGGCATGCCTCGGCGTGCACCTGCTCCCACTCCAGGCCGATCACATCGACCAGCAGACACTCGGCGAGCCGGTGCTTGCGCATGACGCGGGTCGCCAGCCTGCGCCCTTCCTCGGTCAGCTCCAGATGCCGGTCGCCCGCCACCTGCACGAGCCCGTCCCGCTCCATCCGGGCCACGGTCTGGCTGACCGTCGGCCCGCTCTGGTCGAGCCGCTCCGCGATCCGGGCGCGCATCGGGACCACACCTTCCTCTTCCAGCTCAAGGATGGTGCGGAGGTACATCTCCGTCGTGTCGATCAGTCCGGACATACATGCCCCTCGATAAATCGTGCGCTGGCCCTGAACCAATTCTGACGCATACCACCGACAACCGTGCCGCGCCGGAGAACGCCGAAGTGGCGCGACCATGGAATGGCCGGGAGAACAGCCGGAAGAACCAGCCGGGCGGTGCCGGCCGGGCGGCACCCGCCGGGCGGTCCGGCAGTCGTATCGGCAGAGAAGCAGCCGTATTGACAGAGCAATGGTCCAGACCTCAACGTGATCCGCGGCACAGAGATTCCCGTCTCTGGGAACACTCCCGGGAACACCTCGGGAAACACCCCACGAAAACCCCCGGAAACCCCACGCCTGGGAGGGCCTCCTCAATGAGCGAGAGCAAGCTGGCCGGTCAGTTCTTCGATGCCGCGATCGGACTGCTGCAACGCGTGAGGGACGAGGAGTCCGCCCATGTCGCCGCGGCCGGCCGGGCCATCGCCGACACCGTCGCCGCCGGCGGCCGGATCTTCGCCTTCGGCGCCGGGCACTCCTCGCTCGCCGCGCAGGACATCGTCTACCGGGCGGGCGGCTTCGCCCTGGCCAATCTGCTGGCCGTGCCCGGCGCGGTCGGCGTCGAGACACCGGCTCCGCTCGGCTCCGCGCTGGAGCGTGTCGACGGTCTGGCGACCGCCGTGCTCGACTCCAGCCCGGCCGCCGCCGGAGACGTACTCGTGATCATCTCCCTCTCCGGGCGCAACGCCCTGCCCGTCGAGATGGCGACCCACGCACGGGAGCTGGGACTGACGGTCATCGGTGTGACCTCCGTGGCCTATGCGACGGAGACGACCGCCCGGAACCACTCGGGCACGTATCTCAAGGACCACTGCGACATCGTCCTCGACAGCGGGATCGCGGTGGGCGACGCGGAGCTGACCGCCGACGGCATCGAGGCGCCGTTCGCACCCGCCTCCACGGTCGTCACCAGCGCCCTGATGCAGGCGATGATGGCTGCCGCCGCGGAGGAACTCGTCCACCGTGGCATCGAGCCGCCCTTGCTGCGGTCGGGCAATGTGGACGGTGGGACCGAATGGAATCGCCGCGTAATGACGGAGTACGCCGATCGTATCTTCTACCGTCACTGAACCGTGGCTCTGTTCGAACAGTGAACGTACGGAAGTAGCCAAAGCAACGGCAGATGAAGCGGCGTCCGGAACAGTCGAACAGTTAGAACTGACACCCGAGGCCTGCGGGAACACCTCCCGCGGGCCTCTGTCGTATGCGCGCCCTCGATGCGCGACTTTGCGTCACGAAAGCCCCGGTTGGCGGAATTCTGATCTTTCACGAGAAGGTAATGTTCGTGCAAAGTAAGGGAACCTGCGGTGTTGCATCATCGGAGCTGTCGCCATGTGGGCGCCTACAACCGTGCCCTGAGCGGCAGTTCGGACGACACTCCACCGCACCGCACCACCGAGAGACCGCACGACGGAAAGGGCGAGCCGTGAGAATCCGACAGGACCGCGAGTCCACCGTCAGACCTGGAATGCCCGCCCTCTGAACCGGTCTTTCCGGCCGATCCACGCCGGCCGGCCGTAGGCCACCCTCAACTGCCGCGATCCGGCAGAGGTGACGCCCGTACGGCTGCCCGCTCGGCCCCCACCCCCCACTGACCCGACCACACCGCGCCCCGGCGAGCCCGGGGGCGCAGGAGGCAGGCCATCATGAAGTCACTCATCGACCACGCCCGTACCTTCTCCTCCGTCCAGGTGGCGGAGCGCCACGAGGAGTTCCGCGAACTCGCGGCGGGACAGCAGCCACAGGCGCTCTTCATCACCTGCTCGGACTCCCGAGTCATCCCGTCCCTCATCACCGGCGCGCGTCCCGGCGAGCTGTTCGAGCTGCGTACGGCGGGCAACATCGTCCCGCGGTACGACGCTCAGCGGCCCAGCGGCGAGGCCGCCACCATCGAGTACGCGCTCCGTGTGCTCGGCGTCCGCGACATCGTCGTCTGCGGTCACTCGCACTGCGGGGCCGTGGGCGCACTCGTGCGCGGCGACGACCTGTCCGCCGTGCCGGCCGTCCGCGGCTGGCTCGACCTCGGCGTACCCGCGCTGCCGGCCGCCCGCGGCCTCGCGCACGCGGTACGCCACCACGCCGCGGCCCAGCTCAACACACTCCGCGGCTATCCCGCCGTATGGGAGCGCCACGCCGAAGGCCGGCTCTCCCTGCACGCCTGGTACTACGAAGTGGACACCGGCGCCATCAGCGTCCACCGGCCCGACCTGGGCGGGGAGTTCAGACCACTGTGACAGCGGTCCCGGCCACCTCACTCCCCATCACGTCCGCTCGTGCGCGCGGACCGCACCCCTAGGAACTACCCTCATGTTCTCCCAGTTGAAGGACCAACGTGTCCTCAGGCGCGACATACTCGCGTCCCTCGTCGTCTTCCTCGTCGCGCTGCCTCTGTGTGTCGGGGTGGCGGTCGCCTCCGGTGTGCCCGCCGAACTCGGTCTCGTCACCGGCATCGTGGGCGGACTCGTCGTGGGCTTCCTGCCCGGCAGCTCGCTCCAGGTCAGTGGCCCGGCGGCCGGGCTGACCGTACTCGTCTACGAAGCGGTCGAGGAGTTCGGCACCGGCGCGCTCGGCGCCATCGTCCTCGCGTCCGGACTGCTGCAACTCGCGCTCGGAGCCCTCGGTTTCGGCCGCTGGTTCCGGGCCATCTCGGTGGCCGTGGTCCAGGGAATGCTGGCCGGCATCGGGCTCGTGCTCGTCCTGGGCCAGGTGTACGCCATGGCCGACACCCCCCAGCCGTCCGGCGGACTCGGCAAGATAGCCGGGCTGCCCGGACTGATCGGTGAGATCGTCACCAACGGTACGGCGCTGACCGCGTTCCTCGTCGGGGCCGGCACCGTCGCCGTACTGCTGGTCTGGCCCAGACTTCCCGCACGGGTCCGGGTGGTCCCGGGCGCGCTGGCCGCGGTCGCCCTGGCCACCGGAGCGACTCTGCTGTTCGACCTGCCGCTCGCCAAGGTCGAGGTGAAGGGACTGCTGGAGTCCATACAGCCGCCCGGCTTCGAGGACTTCGGGCAGCTCGTGGGCGTGGCCGCGATCGGCACCGTCCTCGCCTTCGCCCTGATCGCCTCGGCGGAGAGTCTGTTCAGCGCCGCCGCGGTCGACCGTATGCACGACGGACCGCGTACCGACTACAACAAGGAACTGATGGCGCAGGGCGTGGGCAACACGGTCTGCGGAGCGCTCGGCGCGCTGCCGATGACCGCGGTCATCGTGCGCAGCGCCACCAATGTCCAGGCGGGCGCCCGGACGCCGCTCTCCCGGATTCTGCACGGCCTGTGGCTGCTGCTGTTCGCCGCGCTGCTGCCGGCGGCGATCGGCGTCATCCCGCTCGCGGCGCTCGCGGCCGTCCTGGTGCACGCCGGCTGCAAGCTGGTCCCGGTACGGGATCTGGTGCCGCTGTGGCGGGAGCACCGCGGCGAGGCCGTGATCCTCGCGGTCACGGCGGTGGCGATCCTGGTCACGAACCTCTTCGAGGGCGTGATCCTGGGGCTGCTGCTCGCGGTGGTCAAGACGGCGTGGGAGATCTCCCATCTCCATCTCGACGTACGGGAACTGACGGGCGGCCGGCTGGTGGTGTCGTTCACCGGGAACGCGACCTTCCTCAGGCTGCCCAGGACTCTGGAGCAATTGGAGGCGCTCCCGAAGGACCGTCCGATCGAACTGGATCTGTCCGGACTGCGCCATGTCGACCACGCGTGCCGGATCGCCCTGGAGAACTGGGCGCTGCGGCACAACGACGCGGAAACGGAACCGGTGAGAATGCATCCGCCGAACGTCAGCTGACGTCTGCTGCTGTAAGTCGGCGCCGGGTAGCGGTCCCAGCCACCCGGCGCCGTGCGGCACCGACCGTCCGGTCCAGCCGGACAGCAGATCAGTCTGACAGCACCCTGGAGAGATCCAGCGAGGCCGCCATCCGGATCGTCACATCCTCCGCGTACACCGCGTCGGGACGCTCGAACGCGGACCTGCTCGCACCTCGCAGAAACGTCACCACGCCCAGCGACCGGCCACGGCTGCGCAGCACCGTACACAGCGCGTGCACCGAATCCGGCGGCCACTGGCGCGAGGTCGCCCATGTCGGCGAAGGCGGCGAGCCCGAGGGCGCGCTCGCGCGCACCGAGCCCGTACGGTCCATCGCCTGGAGCGCCGGATGCCCGCCCGCGTACCGCACCGGTATACCGCCGGTGGTCACCTGCGTACTGGGCCCGGACCCGCCGCCGGACGGTGTCGCCACCGCCCGTACCAGCCGTACGGGAGCCTCCGGGGCCGAGGAGAACGAGCCCGCCCTCGGCTCGCCCGCCACCAGATCGATCAGCGCGTGATCGGCGAAGCCCGCCAGCGCGAAGTCCAGATAGACCGTCGCCGCCTCCATCGGATCCTCGCACTCGACGGCGGCGCGCCCGGCCCGGTGGAGCTGACTGGCGCGGAACCGCAGCCGGTCCGCCTCCTGCGAGGCCAGCTTCGCCTCCGTCGCGTCCTGGAACATCCAGCCCACGCCCAGCGGCACCGGCTCCTCCGCCAGCGGCGACGCCAGCCGCAGAAAGCCGCTGCGCCAGCAGCGCCGCCGGTCGCCCTCGGGCGTACGGACCGTGACCCACAGCTCGGCGGGCGACTTCGGCGCGCCTTCGGCGAGCACATGGTGGAGCGCGGCCTCCAGCTCCTCGACGCCCTGGACGACCAGCTCGCCCAGCGGGCGTCCCAGCACGGCCGTACGCCCGGAACCGAGCGCGCGGGCCGCGTAGCTGTTGACGACGGTCGGTCGCAGATCGACATCGACCAGGACGACTCCCCAGGACGCGTCGTCGAAGAGCGCCTCACTGAGCGCGATGGACCGCTCCAGATCGATCTGCTCATGGACCTCGCTGAACGCGCTGTACACACCGGCGGGCTTGCCGTCGGGACCGCGCATCCCGGCCGACTGCGTACGGATCAGGACCCGGCCGCCGTCCTTGCGCAGCAGTGCGAACTCGTCCACCTGCCGGCCCGGCGTCTCCATCACGGCCATCAGCCGTGCCTGCACCTCGTCGGCGTCGGCGGTCCGCACCGCCCATCCGGCGAAGCCCCGCCGTCCGACGGCCTCCTCGGCCGACCAGCCGAGTATGCGCTCGGCCTCGCGGTTCCAGTGCGTGATCACGCCTTGCGCGTCGAACGCGCAGAGGGCGGCGTCCATCCCGTCGAGCAGAGCCGCGAGCAGATCCGACCCGGCGCCGTCCCGCTCGCCCTCAGCGCCGGCCACCCCCGGGCCCCGCGCCCCGGCACCGGGCTCCGGCTCGTCCGGACCTCGCGCATCGGTGGTCTCACTCCGAGAAGCACTCATCCTGGCACCCCCTGCAGGGCGTCTCCGCCTGTGCTGACGCACGTCCGGCCATTCAACTTCAACGTGACCCAGCACACACAAGCTTCCCCGAAATCGTTGCTTTGAACAATTCTCCGCCCCGCACGCCATTGCCGCACCACCGGGCACACCAGGCACGCGGACCGGGCACGGACCGGGCCGCGACCCGGGCGGCGGACCAAGGCCGCGACCCGGGCGCGTCAATATCTCCGAAAATCCCTTGAGTCGCTCCGCGGGGACGCCTAACGTGTGCCGCACACCGAAAGGAGGTGATCCGGAAGATGTATTCAGTCCGGACAAGTGAGGTGGCTGCGGGCTAACGCTCGCCGTCGTACTCTCCGCAGTACTCGGCCGGGTCGAAGGCCGAAATCCCAAGCAGTCACCGACCCGCGGGCTCGCCGGTAAGTCCGGCCGGCTCCTCCTCGGAGGAACCAGAGCCCGCGGGTTTCTGCGTCTCTACGGGCACAGCCGCTCTGTCCGCCAGGCCTCCGCCGTACCCTTCGCACTCTCCGCGCCCTCCGTGGCCTGCTCGCGGACATATCTCAGGCGGTCGTGGAGCCGGTTCTCGTGGCCCTGCCAGAACTCGACCGTCCCCGGAGTGACGCGGAAGCCGCCCCAGCGTGGCGGGACCGGGACCTGTTCGCCCTCGGGGTAGCGGGTCGAGAGGCTTTCGTAGCGGTGGAGCAAGGTTTCCCGGGAGTCGACCAGGGCCGACTGGTCGCTGGCCCAGGCGCCGAGCTGGGAGCCGTGCGGGCGGGTGCGGAAGTACGCGGCCGTCTCGTCGCGGCCGACGCGCGCCGCCGTGCCGGTCACGATGATCTGGCGGGCCAGCGGGTGCCACGGGAAGAGCAGCGAGACATACGGGTTCGCCTCGATCTCACGGCCTTTGCGCGAGGTGTAGTTGGTGAAGAAGACGAAACCGCGCTCGTCGTAGGCCTTCATCAGCACCGTGCGGGAGGAGGGACGGCCTTCGGGCGTCGCCGTCGAGACCACCATCGCGTTCGGCTCGTACAGACCGCAGGCCACGGCCGCCTGGAACCAGCGGGCGAACTCTTCCATGGGCGCGGGCGCGAGGTCCGCCTCCAGCAGCGGTGTGCTGCGGTACTGCTCGCGCATGGCGGCGGGATCTGGATTCTCGTGAGGCACGGGGTTCTCGTGAGGCACGGGGCCATCCTGCCGCAGGAACGAGTGTGCCCTGCCGTAGGGGCGAGTTTGCCCGGCACTGAGTGCCGCCAATCCTCGGCGGACGAAGTCTGGCAGTGTGCCGGTTATCACGCTTCCCCGCATCAGCGGAACTCGCCAAAATCTTGGGGTGGGCCTCTGTGGCCTTCGTACACCAGAGGCTATCGTTCCTGCCTCTCGGACCGCTGCCGTACGGAGGCATCCACCCGGGGTGACCATCCGTCGCACACATCATGAGGAGCCGCCTGATGTCCGACATCGATCCCTCCTTCGTACCCGGTCTCGAAGGAGTCGTCGCGTTCGAGACGGAGATCGCAGAACCGGACAAGGAAGGCGGCTCGCTCCGCTACCGCGGCGTCGACATCGAGGACCTGGTCGGGCAGGTCTCCTTCGGCAATGTGTGGGGCCTGCTGGTCGACGGCGCGTTCGATCCCGGGCTGCCGCCCGCCGAACCCTTCCCGATCCCGGTCCACTCCGGTGACATCCGGGTGGACGTGCAGTCCGCGCTGGCGATGCTCGCGCCCGTGTGGGGCCTGAAGCCCCTGCTCGACATCGATGAGCGCACGGCCCGTGACGATCTGGCGCGGGCCGCCGTGATGGCGCTCTCGTACGTCGCCCAGTCGGCCCGCGGCCAAGGGCTGGCGATGGTGCCGCAGCGGGAGATCGACAAGGCGACGACGGTCGTCGAGCGCTTTATGATCCGCTGGCGCGGAGAGCCGGATCCACGGCATGTGAAGGCCGTCGACGCGTACTGGACCTCGGCCGCCGAGCACGGCATGAACGCGTCGACGTTCACGGCCCGCGTCATCGCGTCCACCGGCGCGGATGTGGCGGCGGCGCTGTCCGGCGCGGTCGGCGCGATGTCGGGCCCGCTGCACGGCGGCGCGCCCTCCCGTGTCCTCGGGATGATCGAGGAGATCGAGCGTACGGGCGACGCCACCGCGTATGTGAAGCGCGCGCTGGACCAGGGCGAGCGGCTGATGGGCTTCGGCCACCGGGTCTACCGGGCCGAGGACCCGAGAGCGCGGGTGCTTCGGCGTACGGCGCGTGAGCTGGCGGCGCCGCGGTTCGAGGTGGCCGAGGCGCTGGAGAAGGCCGCGCTGGAGGAGCTGCACGCGCGCAGGCCCGACCGGGTGCTGGCGACGAACGTGGAGTTCTGGGCCGCGATCGTGCTGGACTTCGCGGAGGTTCCGGCGCATATGTTCACGTCGATGTTCACCTGTGCCCGTACGGCCGGCTGGTCGGCGCACATCCTGGAGCAGAAGCGCACGGGCCGTCTGGTGCGTCCGTCGGCCCGGTACGTCGGTCCCGGGGGCCGGGATCCGCGCGAGATCGAAGGTTTCGAAGGGCTGGGCAAGTAGGTCCTGGCGACAGGTCCTGGCGACCAGCTCCCTCATGAGGCATGACGCGCCGCGCGGCCCCGGAAGGTCCGGGACGCGCGGCGCTGCCGGCCTCACAGACTGCCGGTCTCACGGCCCGTCGGCCTCACGGCCGTCGGCTCAGCACCTCGTCCAGAATCCTCGACCACTCCGCCACCACCCGCTCCCGCCGCCGGCTGTCGTCCGTCAGCAGCGTCGCCAGGCCCAGTCCGCGCGCCATGTCCAGCAGCCCTTGGACGGTCTCCCGTACGCCCGGTACGGATTCGTCCGCGTCCAGCAGTTCCACCGCCGTCCGGTGGGCCTCGCGGCCGATCCGGGCCTCCAGCTCGGTGACTCGCGGCCGTAGCTGTTCCTCGTCGGAGGCCGCGACCCACAGGTGCAGGGCGGCACGGAAGAGCGGTCCCGTACAGAGCGCCACGATGCCCGCCACCGCCTCGCGCCGGTGTCCGGGCCCGGCCGGGACCAGTGCGCGCAGCGCGGAGGAGCGTTCCTCCGCCACGTACTCGACCGCCGCGGTGAACAGATCCTCCCTGGTCGGGAAGTGGTGCTGCGCCGCGCCGCGCGAGACTCCGGCCCGCTCGGCGACGACGGAGACCGTGGAGCCCGCCCAGCCGTACTCGGCCAGACAGGCCACGGCGGCCTCCAGCAGCCGCCGCCTGGTGGCCCGGCCGCGGTCCTGCTTGGGCGCGGCTACCGCACCCACGCGGCGTCCCGCCGTTCCATGAACGCCGTGATGCCCTCGCGCGCCTCCGCCGTCACGAACAGCGAGGCCGAGCGCTGGACGAGGTCCTCGGCGTACCGGTCGAAGGCGTCCAGCACACCGACGGTGAGCAGTTTCTTGGACTCCGCGAGCCCTTGCGGCGAGGCCCTGCGCAGTCCGTCGAGTACGGGCGCGAGCGCGGCGTCCGCGTCCTCGGCGGCCTCGGTGATCAGCCCGGCCTCGGCCGCGCGTGCCGCGTCGAAGCGCTCGCCGGTGAGGTAGTAGCGGGCCGCGGCGCGCGGTTCGATCCGTGGCAGGAGCGGCAGCGAGATCACGGCGGGCGCGACCCCGATCCGTACCTCCGTGAACGCGAAGTCGGACGTACGGTCGGCGATCGCGATGTCGCAGGCGCCGAGGAGGCCGAGCCCGCCGGCCCGTACATGGCCGCTGACGCGTGCCACGACCGGTTTGGGCAGTTCGATGATCTGCCGCATCAGGGCGATGAAGGTGTACGGGTTGGCCGGTTCCTTGAGGTCGGCGCCCGAGCTGAAGGTGGTGCCGGTGTGCGTGAGCAGCACGGCCCGTACCGAGGGATCCTCGGCACAGCCGGTGAGGGCGTCCCCGAGCGCGCGGACGAGCCGCGCCGACAGGGCGTTGCGGTTCGCCGGTGAGTCCAGGGTCAAGGTGGTGATGCCCCGCTCGTGCGCGGTCGCGACCAGCCTCGCGTGATCCGTCACGTGTTCTCCCGGTCCGTCAAGTGTTCTCCCTTTCACGGGGACGCGCCTGGCGCTCCCGTACCGCATGGTCTTCGCGGTCTTCGTGTTCATGGCGTTCGCGGTCTTCGCGGTCCCTCAGTTCGCGCCTGAGGATCTTGCCGGAGGCGGCCCGTGGGACGTTTCCGATGAACTCCACCCGGCGGACCTTCTTGTACGGAGCGACACGCTCGGCGACGTACGTCATCACGTCGCCCTCGGTGAGCGCCTCGGCACCGGGCTGGCGAACAATGTATGCCTTCGGCACCTCGTTGCCGTCCGTGTCGTAGACACCTATGACGGCCGCGTCCGCGATCGCCTCGTGCGTGAGCAGCAGAGCTTCCAGATCGGCCGGGGCGACCTGGAAGCCCTTGTACTTGATGAGCTCCTTCACCCGGTCCACGACGAAGAGCCAGCCGTCGTCGTCGGTCCTGCCGACATCGCCGGTGTGCACCCAGCCGTCGGCATCGATCATCTCGGCGGTGGCCTCGGGCCGGCCGAGATAGCCCTTCATCACCTGCGGGCCCCGGATGAGGATCTCGCCCTCGGCACCCGGACCGGTGTCCTTGTCCGGATCGTCCAGGGAGACGATGCGCATCTCGGTGCCGGGCAGGAGCTTGCCGACGGCGCCGGGCGGCGGGCTCGCGGCGGTGAGCGGTACGACATGGGTGCCGGGCGACAGTTCCGTCATGCCGTACGCCTGCCGTACGGGCGGCAGGTTCAGCCGGGCCGAACAGGCGGCGGCGAGCCGGGCGTCCAGCGGCGCGGCGGCGCTCAGTACGTACTCCAGCGAGGAGAGGTCGTACTGGGCGACGGCCGGGTGCTTGGCCAGCGCGAGCACGATGGGCGGAGCCACGTAGAGCCCGTTGATGCGGTGTTTCTCGATGGCGCCGAGGAACTGGTCGAGGTCGAAGCGCGGCAGCACGACGACGGTCGCGCCATGGCGCAGCGGCGCGTTCATCAGGGCGGTGAGCCCGTAGATATGGAAGAACGGCAGGACGGCGAGGATACGGTCGCCGCGCCGCATCGGCATGACCGGTTCGAGCTGCGCCAGATTGGTGGCGATGGAGCGGTGCGTGAGCATGACGCCCTTGGGGACGCCGGTGGTGCCCGAGGAGTACGGCAGGGCCGCGATGTCCTCGCCCGGATCGATCGTGACGGCGGGCTCGGGCGCGGTCGAGCGCGCCATGTCGAGGACGGAACGGTGGCCCTCGGCCCGGTCGCAGACGAAGATCTCCTCTATTCCGCCGACGAGTTCGGCGGAGCGCCGTGCCACGTCGAGCAGCGGTGAGACGGTGACGATCCAGCGGGCGGCGGAGTCGCGGAGCTGGGTGGCGAGTTCCTCGGCCGTGGCGAGCGGATGCACGGTGGTGACGGAGGCGCCCGCGCGGGTGGCCGCGTAGAAGACGGCCGGATAGGCGACGGTGTTGGGGCTGTGCAGGGCCAGCACATCGCCTTTGCGCACACCGGCGTCGGCGAAGGCGGCGGCGATACGGCGGTGGAAGACATCGAGCTGGGCATAGGTGAGGCTCGTAACGGCCGCCCCTGTCGTACCGGCTCCGCCGGCCGCACCGGCCGCGCCCCCGGCACCGCCCGTCCCACTCCTCCCGCCCCTCCCGCCTGTCCCGTCGACGATCGCGACGGTGTCACCGAACTCGGCGGCGCGGCCGAGCACGGCCTCGTGGATGGGCAGTTCGACGGCCGGGACATCTTCGTACTCGCTGCGGAACACCATGGGTCGACCCCTTCGACGCGGCGTTGGGACAGCAAGAATCGCGTGCGCCGACGGGTTTTGGGGAGACCTGGACCACCACAACTACCGGGCCCCGCAACGGATCAGGCACGCGTCAGGGACAGATGCGACCTCTCGGCCGTCTCTCGGCTGTCGTCTCCGATCGTCTCCGATCCGGAAGCCCGCTGGTCACAGGGCCGCCTCGCGGAAGAGGACCAGGAGGCTCTGGGCCGACGGGGCATCCGCGTCGAAGAACTGCGTGGCCAGCGCGGGCGGCACGGCCGTTCCATGCATCCGGACCTGGTGGCACCTGAAGCAGAATGCCGCCTCGAACAACGGCAGGTCGAGGGATTCCTCGTATGCCCGGATGCTCCAGCCCGGCGAGAAGCCGCAGCGGTGCTGTTCGCTGCCGGGCAGGCTCTCGATCAAGGCCAAGGCGTCGGCGGTCTCTTTCCCGACCCAGTGGGCGAGCACCTCGCCGGGGTACGGGGTGCCCGGCTCGGCCGGGAGGAAGGAGATCCTGACGACTTCGATCAGCGCGGTGGCCGCGACGGCTTGTGCGGGAAGCTCCATAGACACAGTCTGCCCGCCAGGACCGCGCGGCTGTCGCACTGGTCATCGTCGGGCGCGCGGCCCCAATTGCCCTTTCTAGGACGGACGTTGAACAACAAGCTCAGGATCGGGTGGCGGTCCCGCATCCCGCGCCGTCGGCCTCCCGCATACGCGATTCCATCGACTTGCTCCGGTCGTACGGGTCGACCGCGGGGCCGTCTCCCTGGGACTCCGTGAGTTCTGAGTCAAACTTGGGAGTGAGGTAGCCGGTGAAGGTGTCGCAGCCGCCGTTGGCGGTGTCCACCTTGTAGGAGACGAGGGAGAACGTGCCCGGCTCGATGATGATCTTATCCGGGTCGTCCCAGCTCACAACGATCTCGCGGCGCACGATCGTACGGGCGACTTCGTCGCTCCCCTTCTCGGCACGTGTGAACGGATAGACGTAGGTGACATCGGTGGTCACCTCGACCGCGCCGCGCTCGCCTTCCCGGTAGGTGAGGTGTCCACGTGTCTTGATCACATCGCCGACCAGCCGGATCTTCGTGTCCTCGAACCGGCTGAACAACAGCAGGGGGTCGTTCTCCTCGCTGGGGGTGCGGAAGGCGGCCGACAGGTAGTCCTGTACGTCCTGCTGATGGGGATTGATCAGCGAGATCGCCTTCGTCGGCCGGTCGCCGCGCAGCACACCGGAGTTCAGGCTGGACGCGGCGAGAAAGTCGCGGGTCTGTTCCAGCGCCTGGGCGACTTGCCTCTTGTCCATCCAGCCGGTGGCCCGTGCTTCGGGCACGCTGATCCCGGCCGTACCGTCGGCCCACCGCGCCGCGGGCGAGCCTCTGAACGGCTCCTCCATGGTCGGTCCCTGGCCTGCCGGGCCGGTCGGCGGCGCCTGGTCCGGACGCCGCGACTCCGCGGCGAGCGGCGCGCCTGCGCCGTCCGCGCTTCCGTCTCCGCCCCCGAACCATCCGGTGACCCGTCCGGGATCCAGCGCCACGACCAGCAGGGCGACCAGGGCCAGCAGGCCGACCACGTACCAGCCCTTGCCTACCCGACGCCGGGGCGGTTGGTGACTCCGCCATGGCTCCGGCCGGCCGCCCTCCTCCTGGAGCCGCTGTGTCACCATCCGGGCGCGTGCGGACGGCTCCTTGGGCGCGGCCTTGTCTCCGGCCTCGGCCTCACGAAGGAAGCGCTCCCACTCCTCGTCCGGTATGGACTCCCCGCCCTTGCCCATGCTGGCCCCCTTTACGTCCCCAACCGGCCTTGTCCGGGCCGGGCTTGTCCTGTGCGCCATCGCAGTACCGCTCGGCCTGAACCGGCGACCGTCACCGCTCGGGCCGTCGGCCCAGTGATCCTAAGACGTTGCTCCAATCGGTGAGTCCGCGGCAGCGGATGAGTGCTGCGGCTGTACCGCCGAAGGCGAGGAAGCGTTCGGCTCCGCGTTCGTCCGTAGCGTCGGTGCAGGCGTCGGCATTCGGACAGCCAGGAGACCGTTCACAAGCCGCCGGTGGACGCGAGTGCGACAACCCAGAGACTCAGGGCGGCGACGCCGAGCACGAAAGACACCCAAGGGAATTCACGGATCGGTCTCATGACCGCTCCGTCCCAGGAATACGCGGCGCTGCTCGCGTCCCATCGCTTTGAAGCAGTCTTCATGCACGAAGGCATACGATCCGGTACCGGACGGAGCGTCCCAGTACGCCTTGCGCTGAGGTTCATCCGGTTTTAGGGGCCGGTGGCACGCGTAGCAGCGTGGCGTCTCGTCATGAAAGGCGATGCGTGGGCTCATCGACGGCTCAGCCACGCCCGCGCCCCCCGTCCGGCGCGTCACACTCCGCCGCGCCCCGCACCGACAGCGAGGCCCACACCACCTTCCCCGGCCCACCCCGATCGGCCACACCCCACTCGTCCGCCAGCGCGTCCACGAGCAGCAGCCCCCGCCCGTCCGTTGCCTCCGGATCCGCCGGCCGAGGCCACGGCCGGTCCGGCGAACCGTCGTGCACCTCGATCCGCAGAGCCCCCGAGCTGCGGAAGTAGCGGGTCTCGATGATCTGTTCCGGCGTCACCTTGGCGTGCAGCCCGGCGTTGCTCACTAGTTCCGAGACGATCAGGACCGCCGAGTCCTCCAGCTCCGACAGCCCCCAGCCGGCCAGCGCCTTA
>NZ_FMDK01001187.1 GCF_900091995.1 Streptomyces sp. MnatMP-M17 | reverse complement strand
CCGAGCCGTACTCGGCGGGCATCGGCGGTGGCGGCTACTTCGTCTACTACGACGCCAAGTCCCGTACGGTGCACACCATCGACGGCCGGGAGACCGCGCCGAGGTCCGCCGACAGCTCCCTCTTCCTGGAGGACGGCAAGCCGATCCCGTTCGCCGACGCCGTCACCAGCGGCCGGAGCGTCGGCACGCCCGGGACACCGGCCACCTGGGACACCGCGCTCGACGCGTGGGGCAGCAAGTCGCTCAAAAACCTTCTCAAGCCCGCGGAGCGGCTGGCGAAGAACGGTTTCACCGTCGACGCCACCTTCCGCTCCCAGACCCAGTCCAACCAGGCGCGGTTCGCGGACTTCCCGGCCTCGGCCGAGCTCTTCCTGCCGGGCGGACAGCTTCCGGTGGTCGGATCGGTCTTCAAGAACCCCGATCTCGCCCGTACGTACGCGGAGTTGGGGCGTAAGGGCACGGACGCGCTCTACCGTGGCGACCTCGCCGACGACATCGTCCGTACGGTGCGTAAGCCTCCCGTCGACCCGGCCGCGACCCGGGTCGTGCGGTCGGGCGATCTGACCGCGCGGGATCTGGCCGCGTACCGGACGAAGCGGCAGGCGCCGACGAAGGTCTCCTACCGCGGTCTCGATGTGTACGGCATCGCGCCGTCGTCCTCGGGCGGTACGAGCGTCGGCGAGGCGCTCAACATCCTGGAGGGCACGGACCTTTCGCGGGCGAGCCAGGCGGGATATCTGCACCGCTTCATCGAGGCGAGCCGGATCGCGTTCGCGGACCGGGGCCGCTGGCTCGGCGATCCGGCCTTCGAGAACGTACCGACGAAGGGACTGCTGTCCCAGCGCTTCGCCGATGCGCGCGCCTGCCTGATCAAGGACGACGCGGTCCTCAAGAGCCCGCTCGCGCCCGGCGATCCGAGCGATCCCACACCGTGCGCGACCGGGGGGACCGCCGCGCCGACGACCTACGAGGGCGAGAACACCACGCATCTCACGGCGGCGGACAAGTGGGGCAATGTCGTCGCGTACACCCTGACGATCGAGTCGACGGGCGGCAGCGCGATCACCGTGCCCGGCCGTGGCTTCCTGCTCAACAACGAGCTGACCGACTTCTCCTTCGCGCCGGCGAATCCGGCGGTCCACGATCCGAACCTGCCCGGTCCCGGCAAGCGGCCCAGGTCGTCCATCTCCCCGACCATCGTGCTCGACGGGCACGACCGTCCGGTGCTCGCGCTCGGTTCACCGGGCGGCGCGACCATCATCACCACGGTGCTCCAGACTCTGACGGGCCATCTCGACCGCGGTCTGCCGCTGGTCGAGGCGATCGCGGCGCCGCGCGCCAGCCAGCGCAACGGCGCGTCGACGGAGCTGGAGCCGGGGCTGTGGAACAGTCCGGTGCGCGCGGAACTGGAGGCGATCGGGCACGTGTTCACGCAGAACCCGGAGATCGGCGCGGCGACCGGCGTGCAGCGGCTGCCCGACGGCCGCTGGCTGGCCGCGGCGGAGAAGGTCCG
>NZ_FMDK01000679.1 GCF_900091995.1 Streptomyces sp. MnatMP-M17 | reverse complement strand
CGCGCCCGCGGCGCGGGGGCCGGTGGGTGGTGCCGGGTGCCGGGGCCTCCTCCCGCCGCACGCCCTCTGCGGGCCGCGAAACCCAGCCCGTCCGCCAACCCCGGCGCCGGGCGCCCAGACTGTGGGGCAAACATCCAGCCCGTCCGGCGTTTGAGGACGGAACGGCCCGCCCGGTGCCGGGTGCCCGCTCGGTAGGGGCCGGCTCCTCGCCGTACTCCGGCCGCAGGCCGGGAAAACCAGGGTGCCGGGAAGCGGGAGCGCGTCAGGTTTTGTCGGCCGGTTCGGCCGACGCGGCGGCGTCCGCGTCCGTGTCGGACGCGTCCGTGTCCTTCGGCGGTGTCACTGCCTCGCGCTCCGGCTCGACGATCTCCTCGCGTCCGGGACGTACCCGCGCCGACACCAGGAAGTAGACGACCGCCAGGACGAAGACGACGGCCGCCGTCCAGACATTCAGCCGGACGCCGAGGACATGGTGCGCCTCGTCCACCCGCATGTACTCGATCCAGGCGCGGCCCGCGCAGTACGCCGCGACATAGAGGGCGAACACCCGCCCGTGTCCCAGCTTGAAGCGGCGGTCGGCCCAGACGATCACCAGCGCGACGGCCAGGCACCACAGCGACTCGTACAGGAACGTCGGGTGGTAGAGACCGGCCTCGCGGTTCGTGCCCGAGGAGATCTCCAGTGCCCACGGCAGATCCGTCCGCTTTCCGTACAGCTCCTGGTTGAACCAGTTGCCCCAGCGCCCGATGGCCTGTGCGATGACGATGCCGGGCGCGATGGCGTCCGCGTACGCCGGCAGCGGGATCCCACGGCGGCGGCAGCCGATCCAGGCACCGACCGCGCCCAGCGCGATCGCGCCCCAGATACCGAGCCCGCCCTCCCAGATCTTGAAGGCGTCGACCCAGTTCTCACCGTCGCTGAAGTACAGCTGATAGTCGGTGATCACATGGTAGAGCCGCCCGCCGACCAGGCCGAAGGGCACCGCCCAGACGGCGATGTCGGCCACGGTGCCGGGTTTGCCGCCCCGGGCGACCCAGCGTTTGCCGCCGTACCAGACGGCGACGAAGACACCGATGATGATGCAGAACGCATAGCCGCGCAGCGGAAGCGGTCCGAGATGGAGCACTCCGGTCGACGGGCTGGGAATGTAGGCAAGGTCCATGGCAGAACCGACCGTACAGTGCCGGGCGGGATCTGAGGCAACCCGCCCGGCAACTTCTGGATAACGAGGTCAGACGGCAGGGGACGGAGCGACGGCCGTGGCGGGATCCGAGCCGGAGGATACGGCGGGCCCCGAAGCGGGAGCCGAAACCGGACCGGAAGGCGGAGCCGAAGCGGGAGCCGAAGCAGACCCCGGGACGTCGGTCCCCGAGCCCGCTCCGGAGCCGGCTCCCGCGCCGGACCCGGCGGCCGGTTCCGTGTCCGCGCCCGGTCCCGCGCCCGGTCCCGAGGCTCCTCCCGTGTCCGAAGCCGACGCGGGCGCCGAGGGCGTCTGCGTCCCCGGCTTCTTGCCCTTGTTCGCCGCCGCGACCCACTTCTTCAGATTGTCCGGAGTGAGGTTCTCACTGCCCTTCTTCGGGAACACCGACTCCCCGTTGAGCAGCACCGTCGGCGTCCCGGAGAAACCGCCCGTCCTGAACTTCTCCGCGGACTTCTTCACCCAGTCGTCGTGCTTGCCCGCGTCCACACACTGGCGGAATCCCGGCGCCGACTTCAGCCCTTCGACCTTGCCCGCCAGGTCCAGCAGATGGCTGTTCTTGGCGAAGGCGTCGTTCGTCTCCGGCGGCTGATGCTGATACAGCACGTCGTGGTACGGCGAGAACTTGCCGGCGTCCTGGGCACACGCCGCGGCATTGGCCGCGTGCAGCGAGCCGCTGCCGCCCATGTTGCCGTCGATGATCGTGGCGAGGTGATACTCGACCTTGAGCTGCCCGGCTCTCTCCAGCTCATGG
Source organism: Streptomyces sp. MnatMP-M17 (assembly GCF_900091995.1). Taxonomy (GTDB): domain Bacteria; phylum Actinomycetota; class Actinomycetes; order Streptomycetales; family Streptomycetaceae; genus Streptomyces. The sequence continues at coordinate 2,764 of NZ_FMDK01000679.1, read as the reverse complement.
ATCGTGTCCCGGAAGGCGTTCTCGAACTGGGCGCACGCCGGACAGCGGAAGTCCTCCCACACCGTGAGCGTGGACGGCGCGTCCGGTGCTCCGACCGGGATCGCCAGATCGTCCGTGCCCTTGACGCCGGACGGCGCGCTCACCGATCCCGCCGCGTTGTCGCTCTTGTCCTTGCCGACCTCGGAAGCGACCACACCGATCACCCCGACGGCGCCGAGCACGCCGACGACCGCCACGGACATGACCACGGTGCGCCTGCGCCTCTCCCGCACCCTGTCCGCTTCACGTGCCTGCTGGAGCCGCTCTCTCGCGGTCCGTTTTCCCTCACGGTTCTTCTCGCTCACGCCCACAGCAACGAACCGGGAAGGTGCCTGCGCACCTCCCCGGTCCCAGGTCCACCCGTACGTGTGAGATGAACCGTCAGCGCTTGCGAACGCCCTCGGCCAGCTCGGCCGCCAGCTCCCGTACCGCCACCAGTCCGGCCGCCGCGTCGGGCGCGTCCAGCATCCGCTTCACGAAGGCCGAGCCCACGATGACACCGTCCGCGAAGCCGGCGACCTCGGCCGCCTGCTCCGCGTTGGACACGCCGAGCCCGACACACACCGGCATCGCGGTGGTGGCCCGGGTGCGCAGCACCAGGTCCCGGGCCTCCAGGCCCACCGACTCACGCGTACCGGTGACTCCCATCAGCGAGGCCGCGTAGACAAAGCCGCTGCCCGCCGAGGTGATCCTGGCGAGCCGCTCGTCCTTGCTGCTCGGCGCCACCACGAAGACCGTCGCCAGCCCGTGCTTCCCGGCGTGCTCGCGCCACAGCGCCGACTCCTGCACCGGCAGATCCGGCAGGATGCAGCCCGCGCCGCCCGCCTCGGCCAGCTCGGCGGTGAAGCGCTCGATGCCGTACCGGTCGATCGGATTCCAGTACGTCATCACCAGGACCGGCTTACCGGTCGCCTCGTACGCCTCACGGACCGTACGCATCACATCGGCGATCTTCACACCGCCGCGCAGCGCGATGTCGTCGGCGGTCTGGATGACCGGCCCGTCGAGCACCGGATCGCTGTGCGGCAGTCCCACCTCGACCACGTCCGCACCGCCGTCGAGGGCCGCCTTCACGGCCTCGATCCCGCCGTCCACGGTCGGGAATCCGGCGGGCAGATAGGCGATCAGCGCGGCCCGGTCCTCGGCCTTCGCCGTCGCGAGCGTCTCGCTCAGCAGCGCGATGTGTCCGGTGTATCCAGTGTGTCCGGTGTGTCCGCTGTTCCGGCTGTTCCCGCTCACTTGGCGCTCTCCCCGTCGTACAGCCCGAAGTAGCGGGCGGCCGTGTCCATGTCCTTGTCACCGCGCCCGGACAGATTGACGACGATCAGCCCGTCCTTCCCGAGCTCCCGGCCCAGCTCCAGCGCGCCGGCGAGCGCGTGCGCGCTCTCGATCGCCGGGATGATGCCCTCGCTGCGCGACAGCAGCAGCAGCGCCCGCATCGCGTCGTCGTCGGTCACCGCGCGGTACTCCCCGCGCCCGCTGTCCTTGAGATACGCGTGCTCGGGGCCGATGCCCGGATAGTCGAGTCCGGCCGAGATCGAGTACGGCTCGGTGATCTGGCCCTCCTCGTCCTGGAGTACGTACGACCGCGAGCCGTGCAGGATGCCCGGCTCGCCCGCGGTCAGTGTCGCGGCGTGCTCGCCGCTCTCGATCCCGTGTCCGGCGGGCTCGCAGCCCACCAGCCGTACGCCCTCGTCGGGAATGAACGCGTGGAAGAGCCCGATCGCGTTGGAGCCGCCGCCGACACACGCGACGGCGGCGTCGGGCAGCCGTCCGGCGCGCTCCAGGATCTGCCGCCTGGCCTCCACTCCGATGATCCGGTGGAAGTCGCGCACCATCGCGGGGAAGGGATGCGGTCCGGCCACCGTGCCGAAGAGATAGTGCGTACGGTCCACATTGGCGACCCAGTCGCGGAACGCCTCGTTGATGGCGTCCTTGAGCGTCCTGCTTCCGGAGGAGACCGGTACGACCTCGGCGCCGAGCATCCGCATCCTGGCGACGTTCAGGGCCTGGCGACGGGTGTCGATCTCGCCCATGTAGATGGTGCATTCGAGCCCGAACAGCGCGCACGCGGTGGCGGTGGCGACACCATGCTGTCCGGCGCCGGTCTCGGCGATGACACGGGTCTTGCCCATGCGCTTGGTGAGCAGCGCCTGCCCGAGCACATTATTGATCTTGTGGGATCCGGTGTGGTTGAGATCCTCACGCTTGAGGAACATCCGGACACCGCCGGCATGCTCGGCGAAGCGCGGCACCTCGGTCAGGGCGCTGGGCCGGCCGGTGTAGTTGACCAGCAGTTCGTTCAGCTCGGCGGCGAAGGTGGGATCGCCCTTGGCCTTCTCGTACTCGACGGCGACCTCGTCGACAGCGGCGACGAGCGCCTCAGGGATGAACTTGCCGCCGAAGGCGCCGAAGTATCCCTCGGCGCTGGGGACATGACCGTCGGGATCGGGAACAAAGAACTCGGATGACACGCGAGAACTCCTCAGAAGCATCAGAGGCAACGGAGACGGAAGAAGCACCGTTTCGCGCCAAGGCGGGGCAGCCCTCGGCACGGCACCGTACGCACTGCGTACGGTCACCGCACCATCGGCCTGGCCACGCTCAGCGCGCGGCCTCGCGCCATCGCATGCCGTTCACCTGGCCGGGCTCGTCGCCGATCACATAGCGCACGCGCCGGCCGTGCACCCGTCGCGCCGGCGCGCGGCAGCCGCGCGGGCGGCAG
>NZ_FMDK01001112.1 GCF_900091995.1 Streptomyces sp. MnatMP-M17 | reverse complement strand
CCGAGGCCATCGGCCGCTCCCTGCGCGCGGCGGGTGGCCAGTCGGCCGCGGCAACCCACCTGGAACGCATCGCCCGACAGGGCCCGGCCTCGCTGACGGCGCCCATCGCTTCCGTCTCCGTACCCCACTGACTGCTTGCCCCATCGAACATCTGCCCGCGACCCCGGGACCTTCTCCATGACAACCGCTTCCCCACTCACCGCGGTACCCCCCACGGCCCCAGGGCCTCCGGCCGAGGCACCCTCCGACGCGCCTCCCGGGACAGCCCCGCTCCGAGTGCTCCTCCGCTATGCCCGCCCGCACCGGCCGGTGCTCATCGCGACCCTGCTGCTGGTCCTCGCGGCCAGCGCGGCCGGACTGGTGCAGCCGCTCGTGGCCCAGCATGTGCTGGACGGACTGAGCGACGGGCGCGGTGTGCTCGGCCCTGTCCTTCTGCTCGCCGCGCTTGTCGTGCTCGGCGCCGGGCTCACCGGGCTCCAGTCCTGGTGGCAGCAGCGCACCTCGGAACGGGTGGTCCGGCAGATCCGCCGGGACCTGGTCTTCCGGCTGATCCGGCTGCGTGTGCCCGAACTCGACCGCCGCCCGCCCGGCGATCTCATCGCCCGCGTCACCTCCGACAGCGCCCTGGTGCAGAACGCCGCCACGGAGGGCCTGGTGATGGTCGCCAACGGCGTGCTCAGCATCCTCGGCGCGGTGGTCCTGATGGCCGTGGTGCATCTCGGACTGCTCGGAGTGACGGCCGGCGTCCTGCTCGCCGTCGCCCTGGTGATGGTGTTGATCCTGCCTCGTATCCGCGAGGCGGTCGCCCGCTCGCAGGAGTCGGTCGGCGCGGTGGGCGCCGCGCTGGACCGTACGCTCGGCGCCGCCAGGACCGTCAAGGCCAATGGCGCGGAGGGCCGCGAGACCGAACTCGCCGGTGACGCGATCGAGGGCGCCTATCGCGCGGGACTCACCGGCGCCCGCTATGTGGCGATGGTCAAGGTCCTGTCCGGTGTCTCCATCCAGGCCGCCTTTCTCGCCGTGCTCGGTGTGGGCGGGGCCCTGGTGGCCTCAGGCGATCTCGACGCGTCCGCGCTGATCGCCTTCCTCCTCTATGTCTTCTATCTGGCGAGCCCGGTCGGCTCCCTGGTGGCCGGGCTGAGCATGCTGCAACAGGGCCTCGGCGCCGTCGGCCGTATCGAGCAGGTCAAACACATGCCGGTCGAGGACGACGTCGATCCCGATCCCGATGTCGATACCGAGACCGGCGGTACGGCATCGGAACCGCGCCCGTCAGGCGCGCCACCGGTGGAGTTCCAGGACGTACGGTTCTCCTATCCCGGCCGGGGACCCGCGCTGCGCGGGATCTCGTACACCGTGCCGGGCGGCACCCAGACCGCGCTGGTCGGACTCTCCGGCGCGGGCAAGACCACGATGTTCGCGCTGCTGCAACGCTTCCATGAACCGGCGTCCGGCCGGATCCTCATCGACGGTGTGGACATCGCCACCCTGCCCAGGGCCGAGGTGCGCCGGCGGATCGCCTATGTGGAGCAGGAGTCGCCCGTCATGGCGGGCACGATCGAGGACAACCTCCGGTACGCGGCCACCGACGCCTCGGACCAGGACATCGCCGAGGTACTGCGGCTGACCAGGCTCGACACCCTGATCGAGCGCCTTCCCGACGGACTGCGCACCTCGGTCGGCAATCGCGGTGTCACTCTCTCGGGCGGCGAGCGCCAGCGGCTGGCCATCGCGCGGGCCCTGCTGCGTCGGCCCGAAGTGCTGTTGCTGGACGAGGCCACCGCGCAGCTCGACGCGAACAATGAACGGGCGCTGCGGGAGGCGGTGGACCAGGCGGCCCGGCGCTGCACCGTGATCCTGATCGCGCACCGGCTGTCCACGGTCACCGAGGCGGACCAGATCGTGGTGCTCGAACATGGTCTGGTGCGCGCCGCCGGAACCCATCGGGAGCTGGTGGAGGCCGATGTCCTCTACCGCGAACTCGCCTCCTCCCAGATGCTCGTCAACGAGCCGGACGGCGGAATCGGCGCATTGGCCGACGCACCGAGCTGAATCTCGAGGAACGGATACGAGTAAGGGCGTTCCGCCGAAGAGGCGGAACGCCCTCACCTGGTTTTGCCATGCGGTGCCGTCCGGTGTGTCCGGTCAGCCGGTCAGGGCGTTGAGTCTGGCCAGGTAACCGTCGCGGTGACCCGCCACATTCGGGTGGTAGGACTCATTGATCTTGTCCCATTCCAGACTGGTCACCCAGGCGGTACCACCTGAGCAGAGAGTATGCGGATCGAATACCGGCCGGGCGTCCAGGAATTCAAAACCGGCCTCGGCCGCACGGGCCGACATGACGGAGGCCAGAGTGTCGGCCGCCGAGTTCATGGCCGTACGCTCGGTGTCGCTCAGTCCGAATATTCCGCAGTTACCACGGATGGTGTAGAGCCGCGGATAACCGATGACGATGACTCTCGCGTTGGGCGCCTTGGCGCGCACCGCGGCGTAGGTCTGCGCCAGCGCGGGAGACAGATATGCCTGCGCCGCCTGCTTCGCCAGTTCGACACCGTTGACACAGTCCCGGTCGTCGATGGTGAGGATGCAGTTCGCCAGTACATCGACGAAACCGACGTCGTTGCCGCCGACCTGGAGCGTCACCAGCGTGGTGTCCGCCGTCAGCTGAGGGATCTGCGAATTGATCACATCGGTCGTGGTGGCACCGGAGCACGACGCCTCCACGAAGGCGACCGACGGGTGCTGGGCCGCCCACAGCCGGGGATAGGCCAGCGGGCCGCGCCGGCATTCGGCATTGGGGTCGTCGTACGTGCGGGTTCCCGGGGCGACGGCGTAGGAGTCACCCAGGGCCACATACTTGCCCGCGGCGGCCTGAGCCGAGGTCGATATCGTGGCTGCCGCGACGAATGCCAGCAGGACGGTGAAAAGTACCTTTAATGAGCGCACGGAAATGCTTCTCCAATGGTGGGGGCATGGACCCATCATGGATAGCAGTTCAGAACGTCATAGTGTTGCCGTGTCCATGAAAAAGTGATGACGTTTTATGAGGTATGTGGATAGCGGTGGCCACCAGCCCCCGGCCGGTCGTCCAGCGGCCCGAGAATTCATCGTAACGACGGTTTTCGACAACCGGGCCCGGTACCAAGAGCCTTGCCTGAAAGGTCCGTTCGACCGGATTGATGGCTATTTCCGCCTCGGAGAAATCGAGTTCACGTCCGGTGAGTGGATACCAGACCTTGAAAACGCTCTCCTTGGCGCTGAAAAGCAGCCGGTCCCAGCTCACCTCGGGATGACGCTTCGCCAGAAGCCTCAGATGCTCGGCCTCGTGCGGCAGCGTGATGGCCTCCAGCACACCCTCCGGCAGCGGCGCGTCGGGCTCCGCGTCGATGCCGACCGCCGCCGTACCGTCCTCACCGTCAGATCTGGCCACCACCGCCGCGCGATAACCGTCGCAGTGCGTCATGCTGCCCACAATGCCTTTCGGCCACTGCGGCGCCCCCCGTGGATTGGGCAGCAGCGGTACGGGCGGCTGTCCCAGCCGGTGCAGCGCACGCCTGGCCAGCAGCCGTACAGTGGTGA
>NZ_FMDK01000754.1 GCF_900091995.1 Streptomyces sp. MnatMP-M17 | reverse complement strand
CGGCGGGAGAGCTGGCTCGGCGACAGCTCGCTGTCCGGCACGCTGGCGTCGAGCGCCGCCGGCAGAGGGCCGTTGTCGGCCGGAGTGTCATGCGCGTGGTCGTGCGTGTGGTCATGCGGGTGGTGGTGATGGCCGTGGCCCATTGCAGCTCCTCGCCGGTCCCAGTACTGCTCAGCGAGTCAGATGGTCGATCGGCGGAATGAAGGCCTGGTGAAGGCAGTGAGTACGCCGAATGTTGAAAGCCGTACGGAACCCGCGCATGCTGTTTTCCGAGTGCGGGTCAAGGGCAGCTTTTCGGGTCGGCCCGCGGCAAGCCCCGGCAGGTCAGGGCGGGAACCCGTCCGAGGAAGAGCTCGGTGGTGCGCTCTGCTGGCGGGTGCGGGAGACCGGTCGTACGGTGAAGGTGCGACTGACTCGAAGGGACCTGTGGGGTCGGACGGGCGGCGGCGTTATGGAGAACGATGAACAGCGGATCGGCGGGATGATCTGTAGTCATCTCGCGGATGTCGAACCGGTGGACCCGGACAGCGCCGACAGCTGCCCGGAGTGCGTCGCGCTCGGTGACACCTGGGTGCATCTGCGTGAGTGCCAGAGCTGCGGACACATCGGCTGCTGCGACTCCTCCAAGAACAAGCACGCGACGGCGCACAACAAGGCGACCGGCCATCCGCTCATCCGCTCCTACGAGCCCGGCGAGGGCTGGTGGTGGTGCTACGAGGACGAGGTCGTCTTCGAGGTGGAGGGCGTCCCTCCCGTACGGCCGGCCTGACGCGGGAGGACCACCACCGGCCTGGGCCGGCACGACCCGGGCGTCTCGGGGCGGGGCGGCTGCCCCCGGGACGCCCGGCCCGCCGGTGTCAGCCCGAGGTTCGCGCCGCTGTCAGCCCGAGGTCACGGTGAACAGGGCGCCGTCCGGATCGCGCAGCGTCGCCTCCCGCAGCTCCGGCGAGGGATCCGGCGGTGAGAGCAGCGCGCCTCCGCTCTTGAGCGCGGCGTCGACCGAACCGGGCACCTCGGGCACCCGGAAGTAGACATGCCAGCGCGGTCTGATCCGTGGATCGGGCACGGCCTGTACGGCGCCGCCGCGGATCTTGGCCACCACATGCTCGTCCTGCCGCAGCACCGCGTCACCGTCCTCGCGTACCAGAGTGAGTCCGCCCTCGGTCTCCGGCGCCCAGCCGAGGACCTGGCCGTAGAACCGGGCCGCGTCGGCGGTGTCGCGGGTACGCAGCTCCAGCCAGGCCGGCGCGCTGCCGCGTCCCACCGTCCAGTCGGTGCGTACGGCGCCCTCCCAGATCCCGAACGCCGCGCCGTCGGGATCCATGGCCAGCGCGGCCCGGCCCGAGTGGAAGGCCAGCGGGCCCACCGCCACGGTCGCGCCGCGCTCCCTGATCCTGGCCGCGGCCTCGTCCACATCGGCCACCGCGAAGTACGGTGTCCAGGAGACGGCGACCTGGAGGGAGGAGGCCAGTGCGCCGATGCCCGCGACGGGCATTCCGTCGGAGAGCGCGACACAGAAGTCGTCCCCGAGCCCGGCCGGCCGGTAGGACCAGCCGAGGACATCGCCGTAAAAGGCCTGGGCGGCGGGCAGTTCACGTGAGAGGAGAGTCACCCAGCATGGGGCTCCCGCAACCGTTTGTGACTCCATCTTGTCCCGCTCCACACCGCTCACTCCGCCCTCGTCCGTCACGTGTCGCCGCTCTCCACTAGCCTTGCTGCCACTACGTGTTACCGCTTTCCCTGTCTCTACTCTGCCAGGCCGCGCACGACTTCCTCGCCGGGTGCCGGTCGTACCGGGGTCCGCGGGACGTCGTCGGGACGTCGTGCGGACCCCGGCGCGGTGCCGACGGGCGGTGTCAGCGCGCGGTGTCAGCGCGTTGCGGCGGCGAGGGCCGCGTCCGCCTTGGCGCGGGTGGGCTGCCA
>NZ_FMDK01000591.1 GCF_900091995.1 Streptomyces sp. MnatMP-M17 | reverse complement strand
CCCCCCACGACCCGGTCGCCTCCCAGGGCGAAGGCGGCAGCGGCCCCCTGGCCCGCATGCAGGAGGTGGAGTCCACCGAGTCCGGACGGCTGTTCGCGGAGCGGGACTGGTACGGGCTCGCCTACCAGTCGCGGGACGTGCGCTACAACCCGGACCCGCTCAACGAGGTATTCACCGTCGACTACGCCGACCTGGAAACCGGCGGTGTAGGGCTGGCCGACGACGACCAGAAACTCGTCAATTCGATCGAGGCATCGAGGCCGGGCGGCGCGGTGCAGCGGGCCACCGACGCCGCGAGCATCGCCGCGTTCGGGCTGTACCAGCCGGGCGCGCTCAACCTGCTGAAGATGACCGACAACAGCGTGCTGTCCGCCGCGCACTGGACTGTCTCCCGCTACGCCGACCCGGAGCCCGAACTCCGTGAGGTGGAGATCGAGGCGTTCACGCTGCCGTTCTACAGCGACATCCTCGACGCCGAGATCTCCAGCTTCTTCAGCGTCTACAACATGCCCGCCCAGACGGTCAGCGAGATGCGCGTCACCGTCGAGGGCTACACGGAGCTGATCGGCGAGCAGTCCCACGTCATCACCTTCCGCACCAGCGCCAGCGCCCGCGACTCCGTATGGGTCCTCGGCGACCCCGTGTACGGACTGCTCGGCCAGACCACCCGCCTCGCCTACTGAGGAGACCCTGTTGACCACCCCTGTCGTCCCCGTGCTGCGCGCGGAGACCTACTACCTGCCGCCCGGCCCCAGACCTGGCCGGCCCGCGCCCGACTGGTCCGGGATCGCCGGCGCGGAGCTGGTCTACCACTGGGTCGACTACCGACTGGGCCGCCGCACACCCGTCCCCACGGCGTTCGTCCTCGGCGCGCCCCCGGTCTACGCGCGCGTCAATCACAACCGCTGGCTGGGTGACTGCGCGAATTGCGGGAGCGCCTGCCTGGTCAGCCTCGTCGATCTGCGGTTCGGCTGCACGGAGTGCAAACGGGACTGGGTCACGCTGATCGTCCCCGACGACCCGGGGACCGTCGAGGCGGAGATGATGCAGATCCCGCAGACCCACCTGCGGAACTGGTGGCACCCCGAAGACCCCGCGAACCCGATTCCCCCGGTCCCGCCGGAAGATCCTGGCGCGCCGCCCAACGACCCGCCGGGCACAGTGGCCCCATCAGACTTGGCGGCGCCATGACCTTCAGCCCACGCACCTGGGTCGTCGGCGAGATCGTCACCGACGCCATGCTCAACGTGGAGATTCGCGACCAGTTCAACTCGATGTTCGACGCGTGGACCACCTACACGCCCACCTTCGTGAGCACCGGCACCGCGCCCGTCCTCGGCAACGGGACACTGACCGGCCGCTACATGAAATGGGGCCGCACCGTCATGGTGTTCGCCCAGTTCACTGCGGGATCGACCACCACGTTCGGCAGCGGCAACCTCAGCATCGGCCTGCCCGTCGCGGGGTCGGCCGGCAGCACGCCCGGCCTCCTCGACCTCCAGTGCTCCCGGACCGGGAGCGTGAACTTCGCTGTCGGCCGGTGCACGCTGCCGTCCGGCGCCACCACGACGGGTACCTGCTGGTGGCCGTCCGTGTCCACCATCGGCGACTGGGACGCCTGGACCGCCACTGTGCCCTGGACCCTCGCCGCCGCGGACATCGTCCGGGTGTACGGCGTCTACCAGTCCGCCACCTGACCCCACCCCAACACTCGAGCCCCGAGCCACCGGCCGGGGCTTTCCGTATGCCCCTGGAAGGGGGATCGATGAAGCTCGTCTCCAGGTCAGCGCTCGGCTGGCCCGCCTCGGCCGCACCGGCACAGGCCAGCACTCGCGGGGTGAAGGTCCACTACGAAGGCACCGCAGTCTCCACCAAGCTGCTGACCGACCATGACGCATGCCTCGCCGAGTGGAAGGCCATACGCGCCTCCCACCTGGCTAACAAGGTGGAGAACTACTCGGACGTCGCCTACAACTTCGCGGCCTGCCCGCACGGCTACCTGCTGGAAGGCCGCGGCCTCGGGAGGCGGACCGGCGCCAACGGCAGCCAGGACCTCAACCGCGCGCACTACGCGATCCTCGGTCTCGTCGGCTCGTCCGGCCTGACCGAGCCCACCCCGGAGATGCTCGGCGCGATCCGCGACGGCATCGACCTGCTCCGCAAGAACGGCGCCGGAACCGAGATCAAGGGCCACCGCGACGGGTACGCCACCACCTGCCCCGGAGGCCCGCTCTACGCGTGGGTCCAGAAGGGCGCACCCCGACCCGACCAGGAGGACGAAGTGACGGAAGCCCAGATGAATGCCATCGCCGACAGGGTCGTAGACAGGCTGCTGTCGAAGGACGCCTTCGACGCGCCGAGCGACGCCGCCGACTACAACCCGGACAAGAAGAGCCCGGACCACTACTGGAGCGGTCGGACGGTGTTCCGGGACCTCGTCACCCGCGTCCGCCGCATCAGCGCGGACACAGCCGCGATCCGCAAGAAGCTCGGCGCGTAATACCCCCAGTAGCCCAACCCGTCTGAACAGAAACGGATCTCCTCATGACTGCCTCGCTCGATTCCGCCTACTGGCTGGGCCTGCTCATCTCCGTCGTGCTGCCCGTCCTCGTAGGCCTCGTCACCACCCGCGTGGTGAACGCCGGCGTCAAGGCCACGCTGCTCCTCGCCCTGTCGACCCTGAACGGCTTCCTCGTCGAACTGGGGGCGCCCGGCGACGACTACAGCGTCGGCACCGCCGCCGTGCTCGCTCTCGTCTCCTTCGCCACTGGCGTCCTCATGCACTTCGGCCTCTACAAGCCGACCGGCATCGCAGGACGGGCGCAGGACGTCGGCTCGAAGACCAGCACCCCCCGGACAATCTGATGCTCGCGGCGACGGGGGCGCCGTTCAGCCGTCGCCGCGCCATCCTCATCACCCTCGGCGCGGGCTGGGCCGGATACGGAGCGCTCGGCATCCTCGCCAACCCCAGGGCGGGCACCACCCAGATGCTGGACGTCATCACCCGCTGGGTACCCCTGAGCGTCCTCGGCTGGCTGTGGGTGACGGCCGGTACGGTCGCGATCGTCGCGGGCATGTTGGTGCGCTGCCCGCGCTGGCAGGCCGCCGGCTTCACCGGGCTCGCCGCGCTGGCAGGCCTGTGGGCCGCGGCGTTCACCACGGCGGTGCCGAAGTATCCGACGGCGTCCGGGTCGGCGTGTATCTGGGTGGCGCTGGCGCTGGCCATCGTGTGGCTGTCGGGTCTGGACGACCCGCCGCCTGCGCATCTAAGGAAGGGGGCGGAGTGGACATAGGCGCGCTCGCCGCGGCCGGTGTGGCACTGCTGGTGGGGCTGCTGACGTGGACGCAGTCCCGCGCGACGAACCGGCGGTCGGACTTCACGGCGATCACTGAGCGGCTCGACAAGGAGCTGAAGGACGAGCGGGTCCAGAGGAAGCTCCTCACGTCGTTTGTGCTGGACCTGTTGCGGTGGGCTCAGCGGGTGGAGCCGGACACCCGCGCTGGGCAGCCTCCGGAGCCACCTGTCGACCTGGACCTGACGCCCTGGCGGCGATGACAGCGCCCCGTCTCCTTCGGGAGGCGGGGCGCTTTCGTGCGTCCTGGGCCCGTGGATTGCGCGCAACGCACAGACTGGCGCCAGGCATCGGCAATCGTGCGCAACTACACCCCGGTTGTGGGTGATTGCCAGCATGCTGGTGTCCCGACCAGCAAGGGAGACACCCGTGACGCTCCGCTTCATCGGCACCACGTCCGAACACGGCAACTGCCCAACTCTCTACGAGGTTGTCGAGACAGGTGACATCGTGGTCCAGGGCGACCGGCTCACCGATCCCGAGGATCTCGCCCAGCTCCGCGATGTCGGAGATAGGGAGACGTTCGTCGTCATCCCGCGCGAGCTGCTGACCCGCTTCGCGCCGAAGGAGTAACGGTGCCGAACCTGATCCCGTTCTCGGAGATCGCCCACCTCTTCGAGGACTTCGAGCACACCGCGTTCCGGCTGGAGACGCGCCGTGGCTACGCATCCGACCGGCACGGTCCGCGCTTCCAGGCGTTCATGCGCGGCATCGATCCGCAGCCAGAGCCTGATCACCCCTGGAACGTCAACGTACGCGCGAAGGCAGAGCACGGGGCACGGTTCTCCCGGGTGCGTATCGTCGACGAACCGCCCACGGACGGGCAGCGGTTCCTCATGGCGACCGCGGCCGGGAACGTGGCGGCCGGCGAGGACATCCGCGTGCTTTCCCGGGCCCAGGCGGAACGGCTGGAGCTTCCCGATTACGACCTCTGGCTCTTCGACTCACGCACCCTGGTCCGGATGCATATCGACGAGACCGACACCACCATCGGCGTCGAGCTGGTCGAGGACAGTACCGACGTGCTCGCTGCCTGCCGGGCCCGCGACGCGGCCATGCCCCTTGCACTCCCTACTGCCGAGGTGTGGGCACAGGTACGTTCGTCCGTGTGACCACGGACTTCCAGAACGCGAGGGCCGCCCTCGGCGCGCGCCTGCGGGAACTGCGCGCCGAGGCCGGGCTCACCGGCAAGGACCTCGCGGCCAAACTGGGCTGGCAGCCCTCGAAGGTGTCACGGCTGGAACACGGGAAGCAGACCGCTTCCGCCGAGGACCTGGCGGCGTGGGCCGAAGCGACCGGCGTAGCCAGTCAGACGGCTGATCTTGAGAGCCGTCGCCGCGGGCTGGAGTCACAGCAGCGGTCATGGCGCCGCCAGCTCGTGGCCGGCCACCGGTCGGTCCAGGACCGCTATGTCGTCGAGTACCAGCGCACAGCCACAGTCCGCGGCTACGAAGCGACCGTCATCCCGGGTCTCTTCCAGACGCCGGACTACGCCCGGCACCTGCTGATCCAGAACGCCAAGCTGATGCGGTCGCCGCGCGACACCGAGGAAGCGGTTCACGCCCGCATGAAGCGACAAGAGGTGCTCTACCAGGTGGGCAAGCTGTTCCGGGTGCTGATCTGGGAAGGCGCTCTCCATGCGCTGATCTGCACCCCACCAGTGATGGCCGCGCAGTTGGACCGGCTTATCGGGCTGATCGGCATGAGCACAGTGGAGCTGGGCATCGTTCCGCTCGGCGCCCCGCTCCCGCTGACGCCCAAACACGGCTTCTGGATCTTCGACGAGGGACGCGTCGTCGTGGAGACGATCAACACCGAGTTGCAGTACGAGGCCCCGGAGGACGTAGAGCTGTACGGACGGGTGTGGGATGCCTTGAACGCCAGTGCGGCGCACGGGGCCCCGGCACACCGGCTCATCGCCCGCGCTCGGAGTGTCTTCGGCTCCTCGTGAGCAAACCGCGTCAACTGCCCGCCTGCTCGCGCAATCCCGAGCAATCGGCAAGCGCCTGTGCCCCCGCCCTTCCTACGGTCCTTGGCATGGCCATAGAGACGAGCGCCTCAAGCGCCGCGAAACCGGGACAGTACTTCTGGTGCCACTACCACCAAGGACCCTCCGAGACGGCCGTACTGGTCCAGATCATCGAATCCGGGTCAGGGCCCGGCGGGAGCCTCTACGCCTGCGCCCCGTGCCGCGAACAGCGCGGGCTCACCCCGGTGTCGGAAGTCCCCATTGATGACCTGCTGTCAGGGCTCCGGGCAAGCGCGGCAGCGTTCCGACCGCGGGCGTGACCGCAGTGTCGGAGGAGAGGAGCGGACGGACCAGGCGAGCGCCGTGCTACTTGACGCCCATACCGCCCGCGGGCGACCTGTCCACCGAGCAGTGGGCCGGCCGGGCCTGCTACGCGTGCGGCCAGCCGCTGACGACGGGCGCGGTCTACTGCGGCTGGGCGCGCGGCCGGGCGGGCGTCCACGTCCTCGACGCCGAGGTGTGGGCCTGCCCCTAGTAACCCCTGCCGTGCGGCCGATGCGTCCGGGCGCGCGGCGGGTTCATCGTTCCGCCGAGGACTGATATGCACAGCAGGCCCCGGCCGCCACGGCGGCCGGGGCTTTTTCGCGTCCAACTTCGGGTGCGGGAGGCGCTTGATGTGCCGACCCAGCCATGATTCTTCGACGCGAAGGTGAACCGCGGCTTCGGAGTAGGTGTGAGGCGTCCGGAGTCCGCTCAGGTTCCCTCTCCCCGCCGCTTGCGGCGCCGCGCCTGCGCCGACAAGAGAGCTAGTTTGGCGTAGTGCGCCTTCCGCAGCGACGAAACGACCTGATCGATCTGCTCGTCCGTAGCATCCGGGTGCAGTTCGCGGGCCTGGACGACGAACCGCGTGTGATGCGAGGCCTTACGGGCGGCAGCAGTGCGGCCCGCCCTGTCGAGGGTGTTGCCCCAACTCTTGTGCGCGGCAAAGCGAGCACGTAGTGAGCGTTCTGCTGGGTTCAAGGCTCATCTCCTACTGTCGAATCGGTGTGACGGCAGGAAGGACTGCCCGATGCACCGGGCGGCATGCCTGTGCCATACCGGCCAGGAATGAATCCCCACGTTCGGGTGGTGCCAGGACGCAATCGCGTGGAGAGGCATCAGTCCGTACGAAGCCAGCAAAGACCGAGGGAGTCGGATGCCGAGGAAAGTTGACCGCGTCGTGCCCCTTCCGGACGGCCTCATGCCGCTCCTCACACAGCGACAGTTCGAGACGTACTACGGGGTGTCCGATTGGCAGGTGCTCCGTTGGATCAAGCAGGGACTCCCCGTCGAGCCGATCGCCAGTCGGCAACGCAGGTTCGATCTTCGGAAGGCTCAGGAGTGGCACGCCACCGCCAGGCCCTCCTCAGGAACCGAGAACCCGTGATCGTTTGCACTTCGATTGAGCTTCGGTTGAGCGCGCGTCCCGGTATGCCCGATGTAAATAACAGCAACCCCGGGTCAGATGGGCTCTGACCTGGGGCTGAGGGGTAGGCCGTGTGGGACTCGAACCCACAACCAACGGATTAAAAGTCCGCTGCTCTGCCAATTGAGCTAACGGCCCTCGGCACAACACATACGAGCATAGCCCGCCGGGGGCGGTGCGCCGATCGGGTATCGGGTCGTGGGGATGTCGCGCGTCGGTGGGGTGGCGGGGAAGGGGCGGAAGGTGAGTGGGACGGGGCAGGGCCCGTGATCCACCCTGGGGGTGGGGCACGGGCCCTGGTGGGGCGTCAGATCGGGTGATGGTCAGCCGTTGCGCTTCCAGCGCGGCTTGTCGTCGCGGCGGCCGAAGGAGCCGGTGCCGGTGCCGGTGGAGCCGCCGCGGTGGTCGTCGCGGCGGATGGCCGGGCGGTCGTGGGCGCCGGCGCGGAA
>NZ_FMDK01000250.1 GCF_900091995.1 Streptomyces sp. MnatMP-M17 | reverse complement strand
CGGCGGCGGCCTCGCGGCCTTCGATCTCGGACCGTACGACGTCGACGCGGTCACCGAGGGTGGTGAACTCGGCGATCTCGTCGGCGGTGAGGTCCGTCTTGTTGGAGAGTTCGGCGCCGCGCTCGCGGATGCGTCCGTACTCGGCGTACAGGGCGTCGTCGTCGAGCGCGGTCGCGTCGAACGGGGCTGTGGCCGGTTCGGTGGGCGACTCGGGGGCCGTGGCGAACTGGCCGAGGCGGAGGGTCGCGGCGTCTCGGGCGGCCTGCGCGAGGCGGGTGCGCGGGAGGGTGCGGGTGTGCATGGTGCTCTCCTGAGGGGAGTCGGCACGGATCGGTGAGGTGGTGTCACGTCTCCGGGCCGGCTCACAGCTCAGCACCCGTAAGGCTGTTCGTGGACAGGTTAGCGCGTTACTGCACCATGTGGGGAGTTGTCCCCGTTAGGGCTTCTTGGGGACGGCCTTGTACGTGCCGCCGCCCGCCTGCGCGATGAGGATGCGCGCCTCGGGGATGGAGGCGACCGTGGTGGTTTTGCCGTCGTTGGTTTTTACTTCGTAGGCGACGTTGGATGCGGCTCGGGTGCCGATACCACAACAGGCCATTAGAGGTTCCTTTCGTTCCAGATGACGCGCGCCCACTTGGCGCGCGCCTCGTTGCTGTCCGGGACGGGGTGCGCCAAGACGGGGGCGCCCTTGCGGCCGGTGTATTCAACGACACGGCCACGCAGAGGGCCGAACGTGCCGATGAGCGCTTGCTGTGCCTGATTTGAGAAGCCCACGCGGGCGCGAGGCACCGGGAAGCCGGGGGTGTTCACCGAGCACACCGCGATCAGCTCCAGCGAGCCGCCGATCCGCCGCCAGTCCCCAGACACCGGGGACGCCTTGAACTGCTCGACACGCAGCGGATCGGCCTCGGGGAGCAGCCACCCGGACACCCAGATGCCGTGCTCGTCTTCGCCCGCAAACACCCGTGCCACGGCGGTGCCGATGTTGTCGTAGTGCTCGGCCGCTGCCCGGAACCCGAGCTGCGGGTCCGCGTGGCCGCCGCCCACGGTGAGCGTCCCTACGGGCACTGTGGTGCCGTCGGCGGTGCGCTGCTCCCCGACCATGAAGTAGCTGTAGCCGGTCTGGCTGGCGGGCGGCGTGACGCAGCCGGGCAGCCCGACATGGCATGAATCCCACCCGGCGACATGCCCGAACACGCGCCCGCTGACGGTTACGTTGAGGGGCGTCAACGTGGTGAGGCCCGGGTTGGTGAACCAGTCCACCGGCGGCAGCGCCTCCGTACGGGACAGTTGCGCCGAGGCGTTCGACGTGAACGCGGCCAGTTCAGACGCGAATACCCCGTCGTCCTCGAACCCGATAACGTCCGGCTGCACTCCGGCAGGCACCATCTCGGGCGCCAGCGCCGCGACGGGCACTGGCTCCAGAGTGATCGAAACGTCCGCGAACGCCGGGATCGCCACCAGCGTCGCCCCAGCGATCCGGCCCCGTGTGATGACGGCCCGGTCCTGGTCGTCGATCACGTACTCCAGATCGTCCAAATCCACGCTCGGGCCGATCACTCCGGCCTCAATGTGCTCGATGACCTGCCAGCCGTCCTCGGACAGCAGCGAGCCGGACGCGGTCACCAGGTCGTCGGTGATCGAGATGGACTCCATGCGGCCCACCACGATCGAGCCGCCGTGGCCGTCGGCGCTCTGGCGCTGCCAGGACAGCGGCAGGGGCAGGTCGCGGGATGTGATGGCGCCGGGCGCGAGGATGCGGCCGTCCCCGGTGGGGACTCCGATCCGGGCGAGTACGGCGGTCCAGCGTCTGGGCATCATGCTCCTCTCAGCGCACGCGACCACCGGGGACGCTGCGGCAGTCAGGGGGATCTCTTCTCGGTCGGCCCCGTACATCGCGGCCAGCCGGTCCAGGACGACCGTCGTACCGACCTGGTCAGCGAGTGCCTCGGGGTCGACGCCGTAGCCGACGGTCAGGTGCGGCAGGTACTCGGGGAAGCGGTCCTCGGGCACGGGGATGTCCTGTTCCAGCGCGGCCTTCACGGTGTCCCGCATCGTCTGGAGTTCGGGCGAGTCGAGCATGAGCACAATCGCCTGCGGATTGTCCTCGCCGAGGCCCTGCACGGCCGTGACGGTCGCTTCGATCGAACCGTCCGGGGCGACGTCCGCGAGGACCTGAGCGATGAACCGGCGCTGCTCGTCGCCCAACTCCGTGTTGTCGTCGGTGAGGTAGAGGAGGGTGACGTGCAACTGGTCGGCCGGGTCGCCCTCGGGCACCGTGAGAGCGTCGGGGTCGGCGGGCAGGAACGCGATGATCGCGCCGCTCATGTCCGCCGCAGCCGTCAGAGCGCCGCTCACTGGACTGCCTCCTCTTTCGTGGGCTGCCGCCACGCTAGGAAGTTCTTCGAGTACACCCAGCCGTATGCCAGACAGGAGACGATGAACCCCCATTGCTCGGTGCTCACGGCGTACGCAAACCAGAGCAATTGCGCCGCAACGCCTACTGCCCACCCAGCGGGGCTCTTGCGTCCTGCGAGATACAGGCCGAACACGCCCACGGCCGTGAGTAGGTAACTCCAATACGGGTTCATCAGCCTCTCGGCTCCTGTCGGTCGGTCCAATCGAGCGTCTCGCCAAGCACCACCGGCAACAGCGTGCACCGGCACTGAATGACCTCCTGCGCAGGCCCGCGCGGGTCCCCGGGGAACAGGAGCTGAGCACCCCCCACCCCCACCTCGAACGGCGACGCAAGCAGCGTGCGTTGGCCATCCGCCTCACGGTGAGTCGGCCGCGTCCGCTGGTCCTCCGTCGCGAGCCACACCTTCATCGGCGCCATATCGCCACGCGCCTCCGCGTCCAACTGCGCGGACCGGAACACAGCCGCGTTGACCGCGCCCATCGTCTCCGTACGGGCCACCACCCGGGCCCGGTTCGGCCACAACTCCGAGCCGGACGCGGTGAGGATCTGCTGCACCTCCGCTGTCACCTCCGGGATCGGGCGCCCCTCCCGGATCCCGCGCTCGATCTCCACCACGATCCGCGCGTACACCTCATCCGGTACACGCACGAGCCGGTTGCCCGCGTCGTTCAGGTAGTCCGCGACGTACGGATCGGTGACCGGGTCCCCGGCGCCGGTGACACGACGCCAGGTACGACGCAGCACGCCCGAGATCTCCGGCACGACCTGGACGTTGACTTCGTCCGTCCAGAACTGCTGACTGTCGGACACCCGACTCGGATCGAGTGGCCCATCCGGCGGGGCGGCGGCCGGCCGTACGCGGTCCAGGAACCGTGTCAGCGACCGGAACCAGGCCCGGCCAATCCGCTGCTCCCCGTCACGGATGATCGCCTGCGCGCGCAGCCGTGCGGGCAAGTTCTCATCCTCCGGCGGCGTGCTCACAGGAACCGTCGCAACACGGCCCGGTCATGCGCCGTACGGGTCATGATCAGCGTCGTCACATACTCCTCCACCTGCGCGGAAAGCTGCTCCCGGTCCCGGCCGAATGCCTCGGCGACGTGCCCGGTGAACTGGAAAGACCCCTCAAGCAGACGCTCAACCACGCCCTCGGCATTCGGGTCATAGGGGATCTTCAGGTACAGCTCATGCTTCGCTACCGATCCGAACTGCCCCCGCAGCGGCGCCTTGAGAAGCCGTCCGCCCGCGCGGGATAGCGCGTCGAACACGAGCAACTCGGTTGCCGCGATCAGGTGCTCAGGGAGCGCCGCAGACGCGGCCAGCGCGGGCGGCTCGTCGTTCTGCGTCGCGGGCAGCGCACGCGGGCCACGCTCGGGCGCCGAAGGCGCTTCCGGCTGGAGATGGCCGCCCTCGATCTGCCCCGCCACGCCGGCCGCTGCGGGCGCGATCTCGAAGCCGAACAGGAGGCTGGAGATCTGCGGATCTGCGGCAAGTGTCGGGGCGGCAGTGACGACGCGTTCCAAACGGCGTAGCCGAACCTGCTCTTCATCGGGGATGTCGTCGTCAGGAACGCCCACCTCGGCGCGCATGGCGGCGTCGGAGATCAGATCATGATCGTGGAGCCACTTCAGGTCCTCGGTACGATTCGGGCGCTGAACGATCTCGGCGGTGTTCCAGGCCAGCTGGTACCTGTCCGGGTTGGTGACGCCCATGCGTCTGAGGGTGGGGCGGTACCAGTGGGTGGTGAGCGCGTCGCCAAGCCGGTCCAGCAGCGGCTCAATGTAGATCTTGTAGGTGTCCTCCTCCACCTTCCAGGAACCCCAGTGGTTCATGCCCCCTGTCGACCCGGTGGCCACCTCGTTGGGCATGTCGAGGGACTCGGCAAGGCGCTTGATGCCGTCGGCGCGCAGCGCTACAACAGCCGCGTCGAACACGGTGGAAATGTCGAGGTGCTTGATCTTGTCAATCAGCTCGCCCGGCAAAGACGCCGTAATCGGCACCTGAGCAGCAGCCGTTCCCGGATTCTTCAGCGACCGGGCCATGACATCTGACAGGTACTCCATGAAGCCTTCGGCCCCGGTGGCGCCGGACTCCTGTTCCGGGAAGTCGATCTCCTCGGCCACGAACAGAAGCCCGTTGCTTGCCAGCCGCGAGTCCAGTCTCGCCGCGATGTTCTGGCTGGCTTTCTCAATCTCCCGCAGCACCGGAAGCGCCGGCCGTACCGCCGAGTCCGCGTGGTACTGGATGCGTGGGTGAGGGGACCACACACGCATCAGCAGATCCCCAGCCGCGAGGTCCTTCTTGACGCCCGTCATAGGGTCCTTGTACGACCAGCGGGCGCCGGAGTACTCAACCTCTGTGCCCGAGAGCGCCACCCATTCGTCAGGTGCGGTCGCTCCGCGTCGGGTGCCCGTACCGGGCCGCACGAGGACGAACACCTCACCAGGGATTTGCCAGTTGACAGCCATCGTGTACTGAAGCTGGGCACGTATAGCCGCTCCCCCAAGCGCGCGAGTGACTGCGGCCTGAGCCTGCGCGTTGTCGGTCGGGCCGGTTGGCATACCAGTCGCGGGGTCTACTTCGGCCGCGTACAGCTCGGCGCGGGATACGGCGTTGGCGATCCAGGTGACTGCGGAGCGGAGTTCGCCGCAGGCGTCGTAGTGGTACCACGCCTCTCGCTGCCACGCGGTGTCTCCCTGCCGGGCGGCCCAGGCGTCGCGGGCGTCGGGCCCCGTGACGGGGACGGCTGCGGCAAGCACCACCCGGGGCCTCGTGCCGCGCTCCTCTGATGAGCCCTTGCGGCGCTTGAGGAGTGCCATTACTCACCGCCCTCTCGGATGCTGAGCCAGCCGGTGATGTGGCTGAACGCCAGCGCCGCACAGACGGCCACGAACCAGCGCTCGGCGCCCCACGCCCACCACGCCGCTCCCACCCCCGCGCCCGCGTAGACGGACGAGCACCAGGAGCACACCAGCAGGTACGACAGGAGCGACTCGCGCGGAAGCTGCCGGATGACCCAGTTGCGGGGGGCCTCGGTAATGCGGTCGACGGTGATCAGGCGGGTGAGCCGTGCGGTAGCGAGCGCGGCCAGCACGAGCGTGAAGGCGTCCATGGGCATCGTCATCTCTATGCGGGCCTGCCCTGCGGCACAGCGTGGGGTGAAGCAAGAACCATGCGCGCCCGGTCACGTTTCATCAGGTGCGTCACCGCGTGGACCATCGCGTCGATCCGGTCCGGGGACGCCGAGTCCTCCTCGGGAATCCACGTCGCAAGCTGGTCCTCCAACTCACCGTGTACACCGACGTGCCGTACACGCTGCTGCTCGTACCGCATCGCCACCGGCTGAGCGCGCAGCTTCTTACCCACCGTGGCCGTGACCCGGCGCAACGGAGGGTGAGGTGTGCTCCCGTGGAGTTCCTTCCACGCGTCCTTCAGAACCTGCTCAACCCACTGCTTGCCGAGGTTGTCCTCGTAAACCAGAGCGTCGGCGGACACGTCATCCACGAGTCCCCACGCACGGCGCGCTGCCTCGCGGGGGCTCATCTTCTTCGATACGTCCCGCAGGACATAGTCGACGCCATCGGTGCCGCGGCCAGCGGCGATGAGGCCGGTCTCGTCTCCGGCGCCGGTACCTGCTGGGTCCATGCCGACCACGATGAGTTCGAGTCCGGGTGCTTCGTCGACCCGTCCGGCTTCGATGATGCTGCGGGCCACAAGGGCGCCGGGCATGTCGTCGAGGACTTCGGCGTCGAGCTCTTGCCTGCCCAGGGTCGTCCCTTCGTACTTGGAGACGACTGCGCGCCGAAAGGTCGGGGCCAGGTTGTGGAGATTGTCGTACGTGCTGCCGCGCACGACGTTCGTCGCGGGGTCCTTCAGGAGTTCCTTAATGACGGGCAGCGGGCGCGGGGTCGTGGTGATGCAGGTCCGCGGGTGGTCACCTAGACGCATGCCCAGTTGCGCCATGTCCCAAGTCGCCTTGAGACGGCGCCAGGCAGCAAGCTCGTCCATCCAGGCGTAGTGGTGCTGCGGGCCGCGGAGGCGGTCTGGTTCGTCCGCGCTGTACAGCGTCTGGATCGCTCCGTTGGGGTAGGTGACGCGGCGCTTCGACGGCTCGTACAGCGGCCGGAACCGCGCCGGGGCGCACGCAAGGATCCCCGACTCGCCCTCCACAAGGATGTCCCGGGTGTCCGCAGCGGTGGGCCCGATCAGCGCGCCGCGCTCGTACTGCTTGGCCATGCGCCACACCCATTCAGCGCCGGTCCGGGTCTTCCCGAACCCGCGGCCGGCCAGCAGCAGCCATGTGTCCCAGGAGTCTCCTCCGGGGGGCCGCTGGGACGTACGGGCGTGGGTGCCCTGGCGCCCGGAGTGGGGCAGTCCGTCGCATACGGGCCGGTCACATAGCCAGGGAACCTTGCCGCGCTGTTTGTCCTGGAGGGCGGCTTCGAGGCGCGTGAGGAGTTCCTGCTGGGCCTGGACAGGCCACCTGGCGATTTCCGCGCGGGTAGTCATTCCTCCACTCCCAGCTTGTCGAGGATCGACGCGATCTTGTCGGCCAGCTCGGTGTTCTTGGGGGAGTCCGGCTTGTTGTAGTCGAGGAGCGTGGTGCGGGCGCGTGCGGCGGCGGCGAAGGCGTCTGTCCAGGCTTTCGGCGGGTTGGCGCCCTCGGGCAGCAGGTCGAGGTTCCGGTCGAGCCTGCTGAACAGCTTGTCGGTGAGGGCGCTTTGCTGGGCGGTGGTCTTGCGGACCATGACGGCGTAGGACTCGGTGGTCACGCCGGTGAGGTGCTGGTCGAAGGCGCGGGCGCGCTCAACCCAGTTGTGGGTGAAACTCCACCGTTTGATGAGGCCAAGAGATTTGCCTACGCCTCGTGCGGCCTCGCCTAGAGTGCGGTCTGCCGATCCGAGGTCGCGGTAGGCGGCGAACGCCTGGTAGGCAGGGTCGGTCTCGCCGTCCTGTCTCATCCACGGGTCGACGCCCACGACAGCCTCCTACGCTCCACCGTTGCTGAGCGAGAACGCGCCGAGCGCCCACAGCAGGAACGCCACGGCGAGCGGGGCTCCGAACGATGTCCAGGCGATGCGACGGTTCGTCAGGCCCCGCTCTCGCTCGGCCTTTATGTCCAGTTCCACACGTTCGATGCGCTGCCCGGTGAGCTGGAGATCGGTCGCCCGCTGCTCCTGCGTGACGATCTTCGCCTCTAGGCTGGCCACCACCTGGGCCAGGTTGTTTAGTTGCAGCCCTTGGGTGCGGATCAGCTCGTAGACCGTGGGGGCGGTCGGGTCGGGCGTGCTCACTGGCTACACGCCTCGGGCGAGGGACGCGCTGTTGGTGACGTCGCGGACGCGGGCGATGAGGCCCTTCACGAGTGCGAGGACTGCTCCGACGCCGCCGGACAGGGCCGCGTACCACATGCTCCCGTCGAGGGGCTGTGTCACGACTACCCCGGCTATGAACGCCTGGAGGAACGTGGCGACGACGCGTTCCAGGAGGTCGCGGCCGTACGTGCTGGCGGTCTTGAGGACGGTCTGGGTGTCGGGCATCGAGTACGACATGGCGGGGTCCGTTCTGGTGGTCAGGTGTTGGTGCTGCTGGTGACGTTGACGTCCACGTCGATGACCGCCTCCGCGATCGCGGCACGTACAGCGGCCACTACGTCGGATGTTGTGTCGATCTGCTTGCCGACGAGCCCGGCGAGCGCGGTGATCGCGGCCGACTGTGCGGCCTCACTCTTCTGAAGCGCGCGGACTCGGGCCTGGATGTCCTTGACGATGCTCTGCGCCTGCCAGGTCGGGTTGGTCTTGTGGTCCGGCTCGTCGGCCGGTCCTGCGATCTGGTCGGTCTTCCAGACCGCGTCGTAGATGTCCTGCTTGGTGATACCGGCCATGGGGTCCTCCTCGGTCGGTGGCTTCGGGGCGCCGGGGTTCCACGACGCCGGGTGCCCGAGGCGCTCGGCAACGTCACGGCGGAACTTGTTCATGTCGATGCGCGGGTCGACGGGCTTCCGGCGCGTCGCTTCCTTATGCGCCCACACGGAGTTCGCGGTCCAGCCGTGGAAGCGGCAGCGCGCGGCCTGTACGCGCACCGCAACGTCGTACTGTTTCGCCGTCCAGGGGCGGTCTGCGGCGCCGCTGTTCTCGACTTCCAGCCCGTACGAGACGGAGTTGCCGTCGATCGGCTCGGCCGCGTCCGGCTTCGGGTGCGTGGACTGCTCGTTGAGGACGGCGCGGTAGGCGTTGGCGGCGACAGTGCCGGCGTGGTTGGCGCGCCCGTTCCCGACGAGGTAGAGGCGTCCGCTGCGTGCCAGAAAGTCGTGGCAGAGGGGCCCGGGAAGAGCTGAGGTTCCGTTGAAGACTAGGCCGGGCATCCCGGTGCCCTCGCCTGCGGTGTGGTGAACCATCGTGGCGTGCACGGGGCCCCAGGCGCCTCGGCTGTTGCGGTTGTTGGTTCGCCATCCGGCCATCTCGACGATGTCCGTGATGCCCTCGGCGCGTAGGGCTTTGAGCCACTGGTCCGGTGTCATCGGTGTTGCCACGAAGCGCCCCTTTCGGCCAGTCCTGGGGCGAGCATAACTGAATAATGTTCAACTTCACTACAGGTGTAGTGAGGCAGCGGCTAGTGCCGGGCATGCAAAAGGCCCGCACGGCGGCGGGCCTTCGGTGAAGAGCTTCGAACGGCTGACGCCTACGAGACAGACCACTGCCCGGTCTGGTCGGCCATCCCCGAATTCATCGCGAACTGAATACTCGCGATCTTCGAGCCCATCGGAACCTCGAACACGATGTACCCCAACGCCTTCTCGCCCGGCGGGACCCGCGCGTCAGACGTCATAGACGGGCCAGCAGTGATGTCCGCGAACGTCGTCGTGAACCGCTGCCCCTCCGCGTCGGCGACCTGCGCGCCATTCGCGGGGCTGTCGACGTAGGACTTGGTCCCGCTGTTGACGAGCTCGAACTGGGCGGCGACCCAGCGGTTGCCGTCCTGGGGGACGAAGAACTCGTCCTTCCCCTTCGCGGGGTCGACCCATTTGGTCACGGTGACATCAAGCTGCTCGCCGTCCTCGAATCCCTTGAGCGCGATGGTGTCACCGACCTTCGCAGGCACGGGGGTTATGGAGGCAGGCGGTGCTACAGGGGTGTCAGTTCTCGGCGCGGCGGTCTTCTTCGGTTCGGTGGTGATCTCGTCTGCCCCGCCGCAGGCGGTGGCTGTGAGGAGCAGGGCGGCAGTGATGGTCACGATGGCGCGTGTTTGCATGGGTCCCCCCAAGGATCGGTGTGGGCTCATCGTGTCGTGTGTGTGCTCGGTGTGCCCAGGTAGTGACGGGTTCGTGACATAGGTGGGGCCCCTCGTCGACGGGGGTGAACGACGAGGGGCCCGGTCCAGCGGCGCAGCAGCCAGATGCGCGGATGGGATGAGAACAGCCTACGGGGCGGGACTGACAGGCGAAGGCGGCTCGGGCCGGTCAGCGGTCGAGCACCCGCGAGATGAGGCTTGCGAGGGCGAGCAGGCCGATCCCGATGAGGGCCGCGCGGGTGGACAGGTAGCGGGTGTCCGGGTTGCGTGCGGCGTCGCCTCGTACGGTCTCGATGTCCTCGCCGTCGGGTGCGAGGCCGCCGTGTACGGACGCCCGGTGGTGGTCCCGGTGCGCCTCGGCCTCGGCCTGTGTGATCGTCGGCGGGGAGGTGGCGCGGCATTGGCCGCACCGGTATCGGTAGGGGCTCAACTGGGGCCTCTCAGGGGCTGGTAGGCGGTAGGTAGGTGGGCGGTAGGAACGCGGTCTGACCTGCGGTTCCTACCGCGCTACCCGGGGCCCTGGGCGGGCGACGGAAGCGGGCGCGGGGAGGGGCTGGCGGCACTCTCCGGCGGGGTGTCTGCGGCGGCCTCGCGGGCGGCCTCGTCCGGCAGTTCGGGCAGGTCGCGAAGGCGGACCCCGTCCCGCACCCGCTGACGGCCGCGGAACCTGAGCTTGATCTCGGCTACCGGGATGCCCCACTCGGAGGTGAGCGCGGCCTTCAACTCAGGCTGCTGCCATGGGTCCAACAGGCCGGTCGCGATCAGGTCGGCCAAGTGTGCGCCCTGGTGGTTGTGTTCGGCGGCGACCGTACGGATGAGCGCGGCCACGGTCGCAAGGTCCCGGCCCGCAGACTCCTCGGGCTCGTGGCCCTCGGAGCGCCGGGGCGCTCGCTTGGGGCCCGGGGGAGGGGAGACGATCCACGCGGCCACGCACCAGACGACCGCAGTGCCGGGGAGTACGAAGGGGGCCGCTGCGCCCAGGTCGGCGTGGGCTGCGGCGGAAACGAGGAGGTAGCCGCCGGCGCCGACGTAGCCGAGCCTCTGCCAGATCGGGGACTCGGGGGCGACCTGGTTCCAGCCTTTCCGTACGAGGATCCGGGACCCGGCGGCCAGCGCGGTGGCTGCTTCACCGGTGAGCCCGGACCGCAGGCTGTCGGCAGTCCGGGTGACGAGGCCGGGGGAGTCCTCGGTGGGCTGCTCCCCCGCCTTGTTGATCGTTTCAGGGTTCATCAGAGGATCCCCAGGGCCGCGGCGCCAGTGAGGATGAGGGCCTGGGGGGTGCCCCAGATGCCGCCTGCGGATGCCCAGACGCCGGCGGAAAGGATGCCGGTCAAGGCGCTCTTGCCGGGGGTCATCTCGCGGAAGTACATGATCCCTGCCAGCACGAGGGACACGGCGCCGGTTCCCGCCGCGCCGAAACCCCCGTTGGTGATCAGCCCGGAGAACGCGTCGGAGAGCTGTCCGCCGACGGTCCAGATCGATCCGGCGGCCATGTAGAACGTGCCCGCGGTGATGCCGAGCACCTGCGCTTGGTCGCTGGTCAGCCGCTTGCGGATCTTCCCTTTCTTGGACGGCGCTCCCCCCGCCGCTGCGGCGCTGCCCTTGGGTTCGCGGATCCCGGCGACCAGCACCGTGGTGAGGGCGATGGCGATGCCGCCGGATCCGACGCTGCCGAGGATCCGGCCGCTCTCGATGGTGATCGGTGCGGCGGTGACGATGAGATCGAGGTGCTGATGCATGGCGGTGTTCCCCCAGGTCAGATGGTTGAGGCGGGCGCGTACAGGGCGAGTGCGGTGATCGCGGTGGCGAGCGGGATCCGGGCGACCCAGGCGAGGCCGATCCACCAGTGGCGCGTACGGCGGTCCCACAGGTGCGCGATGACCAGGCACGAGCCGGCGCCGAGGGTGAGTGCGCCGCCGATGCTGGTGGTGGCGCCGCAGTTGGCGATGGCACGGGCGAACAGGTCGTAGAGGCCCAGGCTCCAACCGGCGCCCGCTGCTGCCGCGTTGTAGAGGCCGGCGCGGGTCTTGGGGCTGAGCGCGGCGGGCGCGCGCCGTACGGTCGGCAGAACGGGGGGCAGGGGTGGGTAGTAGCCGGGCTCCGGCTGGAGCCATCCAGGCGCGGCCGGCGCGGGCTTCGCGGGCGGCTCCGTGTCCTGCTCAACGTCAGGGGTCGGGTTCTCCTCGGCGGCCGGCTCTTCGGGCTCCTCGGGCTCGTCCTCGGCGGGCGCGGGCAGGACGGGCTTGGGCTTACGCCAGTCCGGGAGCCGCCCTCCCCCGCGGACCGGCCCGTCCGTCTCGGGTTCGGGTTCGTCGGCGTAGAGGTCGTCCCACCAGTCCCGTACGGGCGCTGCGGCTGGCGCCTGGGTGGTCCGCGGTGGGACGGTCTGCGCGGCGGCGGGCTGGTGGGCGGTGGGGCCGTCGATCCGCATCCGCAGGAGGTGCTGGACGCGGCGCTCGTCGGCCTCGGGTTCGGTCGGGTGCGGCGGCGTAGTGGGCATTGGTTTCCTCAGGCGAGTGCGGTGGCGAGTACGCATCCGGCGATCAGGCCGAGTGCGAGGAACGCGCCGGCCATGGGTGCGGATGCGAGTGCGGCGAATGCGGTGTGCATCTCAGCTCGCCTCGCGGTCGAGTGCGTTGCGGATGCGGGTGGCGCGTGCCTGGCCGATGCCGAAGGCGCGCTGCATCCGGCGCAGGGACAGCGGGCCGGTGGCGGCGAGTGCGCGTGCGCGTTCGATCAGTTCGTCGTCGGATGCGGTGGCCGCGGGCCGGGTCGAGGCAGGTGCGGCGGGTGCAGTTGGGTGCGCATCTGCGGTGACCTGCGGGACTGGCGGGAGCATGGGCTTGAGGTCAAGGACGAGTGCGCCATGCGGATGGACCGCATCCGCGGCCCGGTGCGCATCCGCCGGGGCGAGTGCAGGCGCATCCGGAGCCGCTTCGACTGCGGGTGCGGGTGCGGGTGCAATGGGCCCGGCGAGTGCGGTCGCATCGGATACGACCCGGTCGAACTCCGCATCCGTATCCGCGGCCGGGTGCGCTGCGACGGCGAGTGCGGGTGCAACCGGCGCATCCGTGAGAGGGGTGAGTGCGCGGCCGTACTTCGTCAGGCGCAGCGGCAGCCGCATCTCAACGGGCGCACTCCACCGCCACAGCCGGCCGTACCGCATCTGCAACTGCGCCCGGTAGATGAGGCGTTCCTGTTCGAGTGCGATGACGGCCTCGTACGAGCGGAGCTCCCACAGCTTCATCCGGCGCCACAGCTTGAACGTGGACAGCGGGGCCAGGAGCCAGCGGGAGAGCCGTACGCCCTCCATGTGCTTGTCGGCGGTGATGTCCGCGTGCCGGCCGACCGCGTGCCGTGCGGCTTCGACGACGACGATGAACAGGAGGGGGATCACGGCGTGCATGCCGACGCCGAGCGGGTCGGGCCATGCGGCGGCGGCGTTGAACGCGATGGTCGCTGTGGTGAGGATCCATGCGGACTGGCGGAGCAGCGGGTAGGGCATGCGGACCCAGGTGAGGATGAGGTCCAGGGCGAGGAGGACGCCGATGCCTGCGTCGATGCCGATGGGGAAGGCGAGCGCGAACGTCCCGAAGCCCTTGGCTTCGGCGAGTTGGCGTACGGCGGTGTAGGAGCCGACGAAGCCGATCGCGGCGAGCAGTACGGCGCCGGTGACGACGGCGTAGATGAGGCGGCGTACGGCGGGGGTGATGGTGGGGCGGGTGTTCACGGTCGGCTCCCGGGTGGGAGGCCGGGCCCGCGCGGGGGTTTCGCGGGCCCGGCCGGTCAGGGG
>NZ_FMDK01000677.1 GCF_900091995.1 Streptomyces sp. MnatMP-M17 | reverse complement strand
GGCCCGGCGTTGGGAAACGCCGGGCCGCCGAAGGAGGTGCCGCAGTGCGGTTCAGGAAGCAGCGATGACGTGGACCCGTTGCGGTTCCTGGGTGTTGTGTTGTTCAGCCCAGGCCAGGAGAGCCATGGTGCACGCGTGGTCCTGGTGGCGCAGTCCTGTGAGGTCCAGGTGGATCGGCCGGTCGGCGGGCAGGGAGCCCAGTGCGTCGAGGAGTTTCGGCAGGCGCAGGAAGGTGGCGTAACCGGCGATACGGACCATCAGCGGTCCGGTGTCATCGTTGTGACTGACGTCGATCTGGATGTGCGAGATGTCCCAGGCGGTTTTCACCACGGACAGTGCCAGACCGATCAGCACGCCCTCGAACATGTTGACGGTCACGATGGCTGTGGCGGTGGTGAGCAGGATGATCGCCTCGCCACGGTGTGCGCGCCACATCGGACCCATCTGCCGCAGGGGCAGCAGTTTGAATCCGGCGTAGATGAGTACGCCGGCCAGGGCCGCCACCGGGACCAGTCCCAGCACCGCGGGGAACAATGCCGCGAACAGCAGCAGCCACACTCCGTGCAGAACCCGGGACGCCTTGGTCTTCGCTCCCGCCTGGACGTTGGCCGCGCTGCGGACGATCACCGCGGTCATGGGCAGTGCCCCGAGCAGCCCGCACACCGCGTTGCCCGCGCCCTGGGCCATCAGCTCCTTGTCGAAGTGGGTACGGGGACCATCGTGGAGGCGGTCGACGGCGGCGGCGCTGAAGAGGCTCTCCGCGGAGGCGATGAGGGTGAAGGCCAGGACCGTGGCGAGCACACCGAGCCCGGTCAGTGCCCCGACCCCTTGTACGGAGGGGAAGTTGACCGCGTCCAGGAGACCGCTGATCTCGACGGTGGCCACCGGCAGATCGAGTACGGCCGCGCCCAGCGATGTGATCAGAACTGCGGCCAGGGCACCAGGCACCCGCCGCAGCGTCCCTGGCATCCACCGCCACAACGCGCACACGGCGATGGCTGTACCGCCCAGAGCGAGCGCGGACGCGGCGGCCGGTGAAGCGGCCACCACGCCGATCAGTGCGGGCAGTCCGGTGATTTTCCCGATGCCGGAGGCGGGCGCCGGTGTGTCGGCCAGTGTGTACAACTGAGCGGCGATGATCACCAGTCCGATGCCGGCGAGCATTCCTTCAACGACGGCGACCGAGATCGCACGGAACCAACTGCCGAGCCGCATGGCGCCGAGCGCGATCTGGAGAAGCCCGGTGGCCAGCACAATGACGCCCAGCGTCGGCAGACCGTAACTGCGGACGGCTTCAGTCACAAGCACGGTCAACCCGGCTGCGGGCCCGCTGACTTGAAGACTGCTGCCAGGAAGGAGACCGGTGAGCAGACCGCCGACGATACCGGTGATCAGCCCGAGTTCGGCGGGCACGCCGGAGGCGACCGCGACGCCTACACACAGAGGCAGGGCGACGAGGAAGACAACGAGAGAGGCGGGAGCGTCGGTGCGCAGCGCGTGCCCGACGGTTTTCAGTTGAGGCATGAGGGTGTTCCTTGTCGGCGCGTGGTGGGGGGTTTGGCCGGCCGGAGGCAGCGTCGCGGTTCAGGCGCCGCGCACGAGGGTTCTCACAACGGCCGGAATACACGGGAAAGGCTGGAAGACACCAGGACCTGGCCGCTCTCGACGGCATAGAACCAGCCGTGCAGCCGCAGTCGGCCTGCCGCGAGACGCCCGGCGACGCAGGGGTAGCTGCGCAGACGGTCCAACTGTGTCATCACGTGGCATTGCGCCACCGCGGTCGGATCTACGTTCGTCGGCGTGTGATTCGACGACGCGCTGGTGTGGGCAGGGCGATGTCCGGCCCAGGACAGTCATCGCCGAACAAGCGGCAGTGATTCGACGCTCCGCCGGTTCATCCGGTCGGCGATCGCGGCTGGGAAGTTTCGGGCATGGTCGATGAGCGGTTGCATGGTCGGCCTCGTGCTCGTCGTACGGATGAGTGTGCGTACGGGAGGCGTTCACAGCCAGTGGGCACACCTCAGCGACGGCGCGCGGGACGCCTGAGCAGAAAGGGGTGTGGGCTGGGAAACGCGGGGCCGCTCAGTAGCGGAAGGTCTGCAGAGTGCTGGGAGTGGGCGCGGCAGCGCCGGTGGGACGGTGTCTGTTGCGGGCCGTCGCGGGGTACGAAACGGCTGTGGAGCCGCGGGTTTCCCAGGCGGCGTCGTCCATCTGACTGCCGTCGGCCGCCCCCATGGCGCCGGGGCTGTTCTGGACCCGATTGGGCAGCGCGAGAGGATCTTGCTGATCGTCGTGGAGACTGCTCGGCGCTTGGATCTGGTCGAACAGCAGATGCGGACCGCTGCGGATCTGGTCTGGTGTCTGGCCCGCCGCATTGACGCGAGGAGTGGTCCCGGCGTGGTGTGGGGTGACAGCGTGCACCAGGACGACGGCGACGAGCATGAGCAGAGCCGCCACTGCACGACGTACCACCAGCACACCTCCCTCGACCGGCTGCCGTTGTGGACACGTTACCGTCCACGACCGGACCATCACGCCCAACTCCCTTGCTCCCTGGGTGTGATGGAGACCACGGAACGGAACCCGTCGGTCCCTACCGGGGCAGGGCGGCGCGGTTCACTCGTGAGGTAGCCGGCCGCCGTGCGTTCGGCCGGCTCGATGAGGCCGTGTGCTTCGTGGAGGCGTACGGCCTTGGGGCTGCGCCCTGTCCGGGCGCCGATGCGGCCGACGACACCCACCGCTGGACCGGGCGTGCAGCGCCCGTCCGGTGTTGTGCGGGCGGCGGGTTTCGCGGCGCTGTGTGTGCTGCTTCCACCGCTGGGGCAACGGGCGTTCAACGGCCACCTGCCCTCCGGCATCGCGTGTGAGTGGGACGCAGCCCGCTAAAGAGGTGGGTTCCAGTCCGGGCCGCTGCGGCGCTAGGGCCTGTGTGATGTCGTGATCAATCGGCTGCTCGCAGGAGGTCCTCGAGCCAGAT
>NZ_FMDK01000676.1 GCF_900091995.1 Streptomyces sp. MnatMP-M17 | reverse complement strand
TGCTGCTGACCGATATCGGCGGTGACGGCGGCGGGAAGACCGTCGCGGAGTCCCCGAAGCCCTCGCCGTCCGTCAGCAGCAGCCCCGTACTGCCGCCCGGTGTGAAGTGCGGTGGTGACGACTGCTCAGGACAGGACCCGGAGACGATGGGCTGCGGCGGAGAGTTCGCCACGACCGTCTCCAGCGCCACGGTCGGTACGGCCCTGATCGAGGTACGCCACAGCCGGACGTGCGGAGCGGCCTGGGCGCGGATCACCCAGGCCACGACGGGCGACGAGGTACGGATCACCGCGGGCGGCAAGGCCCAGAACGGTGTGGTGGAGGTGGCCACCAACGCGTACACGCCGATGGTCGCCGTACCGGATCCCGGCAGCGCGAAGGCGTGCGCGACACTCACGACGGGCGAGACGGGCTGCACCTCCACGCAGTGAGCGGAGCGGCCGACGGCACGTCCGCGGGCACCACGGACACGCCGTCGTGAGCCGTGCCACAAGGGGCCGACGGCCCGGGCGGACGCGGGTCGGATAGCCTGATCGCCGGATATCTCTTCACGTCAAGATTCGCGGCCGCGGAGATGTCCCGCACCAGGGGCAGGGACCCCCACCGCCAGCGTCTTACGGAGACCGCCATGACCCGCACTCCCGTGAATGTCACCGTCACCGGCGCGGCCGGCCAGATCGGCTACGCGCTGCTCTTCCGCATCGCGTCCGGCCATCTGCTCGGCGCGGACGTGCCGGTCAAGCTCCGTCTCCTTGAGATCCCGCAGGGCCTCAAGGCCGCCGAGGGCACCGCGATGGAGCTGGACGACTGCGCCTTCCCGCTGCTCGGCGGCATCGAGATCACGGACGACCCGAACGTCGCCTTCGACGGCGCGAACGTGGCACTGCTGGTCGGTGCCCGTCCCCGTACGAAGGGCATGGAGCGCGGCGATCTGCTCTCCGCCAACGGCGGCATCTTCAAGCCGCAGGGCAAGGCCATCAACGACCATGCCGCGGACGACATCAAGGTCCTCGTCGTCGGCAACCCGGCGAACACCAACGCGCTGATCGCGCAGGCCGCCGCGCCCGACGTACCGGCCGAGCGCTTCACCGCTATGACCCGTCTCGACCACAACCGCGCCATCTCGCAGCTCGCCGCGAAGACCGGCGCCGCCGTCTCCGACATCAAGCGTCTGACGATCTGGGGCAACCACTCCGCCACCCAGTACCCGGACATCTTCCACGCGGAGATCGCCGGCAAGAACGCCGCCGAGACCGTCAACGACGAGGTCTGGCTGGCCGACACGTTCATCCCGACCGTCGCCAAGCGCGGTGCGGCGATCATCGAGGCCCGTGGCGCCTCCTCGGCCGCCTCCGCCGCCAACGCCGCCATCGACCACATCCACACCTGGGTCAACGGCACCGCCGAGGGCGACTGGACCTCCATGGGCATCCCGTCGGACGGTTCCTACGGTGTGCCGGAGGGCCTGATCTCCTCCTTCCCGGTCACCGCCAGGGACGGCGCGTACGAGATCGTCCAGGGCCTGGACATCAACGCGTTCTCGCGCGCCCGGATCGACGCCTCCGTGCGCGAGCTCCAGGAGGAGCGCGACGCGGTGCGTGCGCTCGGCCTGATCTGACGATCCCGAAGTCCGAAGCCCGAAGAGCCAAGAACACCGGAACACCGAAAAGCTACGAACACCGGAACGCCTCCGACACCCGTCGGAGGCGTTCCGGTGTACAGCAAGTGAAAAGACGTGTGCGCGGTGTCGTGGGGATGCCCTACGATGCGTGTTTCATCGCTGTCAACTCCGAGTCGAACAAGGGAAGTTGACTCTGCTGACTCTTGCGGCACACGGGGGACTCATTGACCGGGATCGCTATGGAGCCCGCCGCGAGTGAGGCGTGCCGGCTGCTCTGCGCCGGAGTGCATATGGACAGAGGCTTCCGGGACGCCGTCCTCGACGAGCTGTACGTCCACGAGGAGCGTTTCATCGCTCCCTCGACCGGCTTCGACGCGGCCCGGGTGCTCGCGCACGCCGTGCGTGCCCGCCGTACGGAACTGGCCTGGAGCGCCGGCATGCTGGCGCTCTGGATCATCGCCGTCCCGCTCACCGACTGGGTTCTGCTGCTCTTCGTCTTTCCGTGTCTGCTGCTCGCGATCGCACCGTGGATCAGAGGCCGTGGGTCCGGTACGCCGTGGTACCGCAAGGCGGCGGCGCTCGTGGTCCGCTGGTACGGGCGGCTCATGCTGGCGGTCGTCATCGTGAGCCTGTTGGTCTCGATGGCGGTCGGCCTCTCCGGCGGATCCGACGAAGCAAACGGGTCTGCCGGGTCCGACGCGTTCGCCGCCGACACATCGAGCGGGGCGGTACTGGACACCGGCACACTGGTTCCCGGCATCCCGAGTGTCCCGGACAGCGCCGGCGCTCTCGCGGATCCGGGCCGGGCCTGGACGGCCGTGATCCTGTTGCTGCTGATCGCCGTCGGAGTGGGCCTGCGGCGCGGACAGTTCGCCCGGGTGATGACGAACGAACTCTCCGAGCACCGCTTTCCCGTGGTCTCCTCCGATCCCGCCGAACTGGCCACCGGCGGCCGTCTTCAGCGGCTGAGCGCCCGTATCCGGGCCGAGCAGCACGCACCTCTGGTGATGTACCACTCGGCGAACCCGTTTCTGGGCGTCGGAGAGCCGTTCCGCCCCTGGACACTCGCCGTCGAACTGCGCCCTCGCAAGGACCGGCAGGTCGGTGAGGACGGTACGGAAGGCAAGGGCGGTACGGGCGGTACGGGCGGTAAAGGCAGTACGGACGGCAAGGGCGGTAAGGGCAGCGGGCCGGTGCCGATCGACAACGGCGAGGTCCTGCGCCAGATCGTGCCGCTGCTGGAGGCCCTGCGTGTGCCCTCCCCGCACGGCTCTCCGCAAGCGGCGGCGGCCGTACGCGACCGGCTGCGCGAGCTGCGCGTCGACGAGTGCGTCTTCCTCCCGGTCGACGGGCTCAGACAGCGGGACGGAGCGCCGTACGACGCCGAGAGCTTCGCCCGGCACCGCGCCGACTCCGTCGAGGAGGGAGGCGAGTCACGGCGCCACTTCCTCCGTATCAGAGTGGGCGGATGGCATGAGGAACTGGTCGTCACCGTCTTCGTACGGGTGCACACCCAGGGCGGCATGCTGATGCTGGAGGTCGCTCCGCATGTGCTGCTGCCCGTGCGGCGCCAGTTCCGTGAAGCGGACCGGCTGGCGCACCAGTATCTGAACAACTCCTGGTTCGGCAAGGCCGTCTGGGCCCTGACGCACACGCCGGGATCGATCGGGCAGACGCTCCTCACCCTGGGCCGGTCCGCCGTCGTGGAGTGGCGGCGGCTCGGCGGCGGATACGGCGGCGCGCTGCCGGCCGGGCCCGCGGTCTCCATCCGTGAACTCGGCTCAGACAGCGAGGCCTCGCTCTTCCAGGAGATGGATGTGAGCCGGTATCTCAAGAGCGTGGAGGACCGGGTGGCGGGCGGAGTGCGGCACGCGCTGTACGAAGCGGGCTGGCAGACGGCCGAGTTCGAACAGAAGATCATCAACGTCACCAACGGCGGAGTCTTCATCGAGTCCGCGCAGAACAGCGCCATCGGCATCGGCGATCACAACACGATCGACAACCGCAACGAGGCAGGGGGAGGCAGCAATGGCGGCAACTGACGAGGGCGGTCAGGCGCGTCGGACACAGCCGGCGGAGTCGGCGGAGCCGGCGCGTCCGGCGGTGCGGATCGGCTCGGTGAGCGGCAGCGCGATCGGCATCGGTGACCACAACACCGTCACCAACACCAATACCGGTGGCGCGGGACAGGTGAGCGATCCGGCCCAGGCGGAGCTGCTGGCGGCGGTACGGGCGCTGCGCGAGGACCTGGCGCGCTTCGTCGCGACGGACGGCACCGCCGTGCTCGACGCCGAACTCGTCGCCGCCGAGGAGGAGATCACCACGGCCGGCGCGGCGGGCCCCGGCAGGCTGGCCCGTCTTCGGGACGCGCTGGCGCTGGCGGGCGGTGTCGCCGGGACGCTCGCGTCCGGAGTCGCGGTCGGCCAGGCCGTCGGCGCGATGCTGGGCGGCTGACGGATGGCCGGGGCCAAGCCGCGCTGGAATGCCGAGACCCAGCGGTGGGAGAGCGGCGGCGCACCGTTGGCGTACGTTCCGCCGCCGCCTCCGTTGCCGCTGTTCGCGCCGTACGACCAGGGGCAGGGCCAGAAGCAGGCGCATTCTCAGGCCGGCGTCCGGGAGGAGGGCCTCGGACAGACGGGTGCCGAGCAGACAGGCTTCGTTCAGACCGGCCCGGTCGATCCGTACGGTCGTTTCCTGGGCCAGGGATCCCGCCGTATGCCGCTCGTGGTGATCGCCGTCGCGGCCGTGCTGGGCGCGGGCGCTGTGGCCGTCTGGACCGCCTTGGGCCGGGACGGCGCCGAGGACGGCTCGGCCGCGCGACCGGGCGCCACCGTCTCCGAGTCCGCGTACCCGTCGGACTCCTCCGACTCCCTGGACTCCTCGGCGTCCTCCACCGACGCGGGGACCGACACTCCCACGGACGGTTCCGGCGCCACCGACGTGACCGATGATCCGTCCACCGGCGTTCTGCCGCCCGGCTTCCGGGTGGCCGAGGATCCCAAGGGCTTCACCATCGCCGTACCCGAAGGCTGGGAGCGGAGCTCGCGCAGCAACGGCGTCTTCTACACGACGAGCGACGAGAGCAGCCTGATCCAGGTCTTCGCGATCTCCGAGGAGAACATGACATCGCTGGATCTGGTCCAGCAGTCGTCGGCGGATCTCGCGGCGAGGAACAAGGGCTATACGGAGGTCGCCGTCGGTACGGTCGTCGGCGGCGACGAGAACCCGGCCGGTGACGCCGCCGAACTGGTGTACTCGTACGACAGCGACAAGGCCGGAGGCCGCCGCCAGGTCATCGAGCGGGTCTTCACCGCGACCGACGGCGGGCAGTACGCGGTGCTGGTGGCCGCTCCTGCGGGAGAGGTGGCGGATCTGCGGCAACTGCTGGGCACGGTCCTGGAACCTTTCGAGCCCGGCTGGAGCTGACAGGCGGCTCCGGCGCGGCTCCGGACAGGGCCTGGGCGGTCAGTGCGCGAACTGGCCCGGTGTGTAGTGGCCGGGCACCATCCGGGTGGAAACACCGAACCGGTTCCAGGCGTTGATCACCGTGATCGCGGCGATCAGATGCGCCAGCTCCGTCTCGTCGAACTGCTCCGCGGCCTTCTCGTACACCTCGTCCGGCACGAAACCGTCGGTCAGCACGGTGATCGCCTCCGTCAGCTCGATCGCCGCGATCTCCTTCGGTGTGTAGAAGTGCCGCGACTCCTCCCACGCGCTCAGCTGGATGACACGCTCCACCGACTCGCCGGCCGCCAGCGCGTCCTTGGTGTGCATGTCGAGGCAGAACGCGCAGTGGTTGAGCTGGGAGGCGCGGATCTTGACCAGTTCGAGCAGTGTCGGATCGACGCCGTGCCGGGCCGTGGCGTCCAGCCGGACCATGGCCTTGTAGACCTCGGGGACGAGCTTGGCCATGTCCAGACGCGGCGAGTGCTCGGGTGCGTATCGGTTCGTTTCGTTCTCTGTGCGCGTTGTCATAGCTACGACGCTACGCGCCCGGTGGCACAGAGGTATGGTCCATTCCCATGACGGATTCCTGGGCCAATTCCGCGGCCGGACCTGCTGCTTCCACGGCAGGACCTGCTGCGAGCGGCGTCCTCGGTGTCGATCTCCATCTTGAGCTCCGTGGCTCCGGGCTGCGCGCCGGACTCATGGACGCCCTGCGCGAAGCCGTCCGTACGGGCAGGCTCGCGCCGGGCACCCGGCTGCCGTCCTCCCGCACGCTCGCCGCGGACCTGGGCATCGCCCGTAACACCGTGGCCGACGCGTACGCCGAACTGGCCGCCGAGGGCTGGCTCACCGCCCGGCAGGGCTCGGGCACGCGCGTGGCCCGGCGGTCCGC
>NZ_FMDK01000378.1 GCF_900091995.1 Streptomyces sp. MnatMP-M17 | reverse complement strand
GCCGGTTTGCACCGGTGGCCCGGCCGTTCCAACGGCCGGGCCACCTTGGTGCGCGTCAATGTCTCACTGGCCCAGCGACTGCTCGCGCTGCTTCTTGACCTGGTCGGTGAGGTTGCCCGTGTCGGAGGCCGGCGGGGCCGTGATCGGCTTGATGGCACCGAACTTCAGGAAGTCCATGGTGACCGTCATGCCGCCGCCGCTCTGCTTCACGCGTACGGGCAGGTCCTTTCCGTCGACCCAGACGTCGAAGGTCATCTTCCCGCCGCTCGCCTTCAGGGAGTTGATGGCGGCCTTCTTCTCCTGGGCGGTGAGGTCGGACGCGTTGACCTGCTGTGCGCCGACGCTACCCCGGTAGTGGATGGCCTTCTTGCCGCGGACCGTCTCCTCGCCGAAGTTCTTCACGTCCTTCGCAGCGCCGATGTAGCGCAGGCCCGCCGTCGGGTCGGCGTTGTCCGCGATGTTGTCCGCGCCCGACTCCCCCATGACGGCGGAGACGTCGATCCGCATCCAGTGCTTGCCCTTGAGCGGGCCACTGGGCTGCGGATCCACCTCGTAGTAGTACGCCCCGTCGACCATCTTCATCGTCAGCGTGGGATCGTCCTGGAGAGACTGCATCTGCGCGTTCGCGGTGTCCATCTCGACATCGAGCGCGGCGCCGTCGCCCCAGGAGTAGGTGCCGTCCATGGATATTGGCTTGCCGCCGGCCGCGGCGATCACCGTCGTCGTCTCGACCTCGGCCGAACCGAGCTTCGACGCCTTGTCCGACGCACGGGTCAGCGCCACCATGATCGCGTCGGCGTGGCCGACGGCATCGGCGGTCTTCCTCACGGCTTCCGCGCCGCACGCGGTAGTCGCGGCCAGCACGGCAAAGGTGATCCCCGCCCACGCTCCGGTCCGGATGTACGTCATATGTCCCGCCCCTGATGTGTGATTCCTGCGTCCTTTGCAAGGAAGCGGACTCTAGCCGGACCGAGACCGCGGACCAATCCGGAGGCACATATCGGGCTTTCGAGGCCAGGCCGTTGGACAGGCGCTGTCAATCGCGGCGCGTGGGGATCACGGCGTGGTGGTGGAGACGACGAAGACGCGTGGGAAGCCCGGCTCGGTGAGGTCGACCACCACGTCCTGGCTGGGGCGCGGGGCCTGCTGGCGGTGGCTGGTGCCTGCCCAGTCATGGCCGGGGAGGTCGAAGTTCCAGCCGACGGTGCGCAGATCGCGTGGGCCGATCGGGATGTGGCCGTCCTGGAGCGCGGACCTGCTGGTTCCCATGTCGGCCAGGAACGTGTCGAGCTGCGTGGAGTCTACGTCGAACTGCACGTACAGCCGGCTGGTCTTCCAGTTGCTCGTCTCGAAGTACCGCACCCGGGTGGCTCCGGTGGGGATCGGCACCTCGAAGATCCGGCGCTTCATCTTGGAGGGCCGGAGGTGCTGGAGTCCGGTGGCGGAGGACTCGGCCTCCTTGTCCCGGCCGCTCTCCCGGCTCTGTCCGGCGGAGATCACCAGATAGCCGGCCGGGATACCGATGAGCAGCACGATGACGACGGCCGTCAGCCAGCGGCGCCGGTTGCGGTGACGCCGGTCCTCCGGCGGCTTTCCGGTCTCCTCCGTGGCCGGCAACGGTCGGGACAGCGTCATGACTGCGGTTCCTGGCTCGTGCTCGTACGGGCGGTGCGGAGGGCCTGGGCGTAGCGCTCGTACCGCTCATGGCGCTCGACGCGGCGGCGTTTGGCGCGGCGGAAGCGCCTGGCCACCAGCCGGGAGAGATCGGCGGCGCCGACCATGCCCGCCTCCGGGCCGAGCTGTGCCTTGGCGATCGTGGCCTCGGGACGGTAGCCGCGGCCGGTGAGATGGCGGCGGAAGGCGTCACGGGCCGGGCCGATCAGCAGATCGTCGGCGGCGCTGACGCCTCCGCCGATGACAAAGCAGGACGGATCGAGGGCGGCGGCGAGATTGGCGATGCCGATGCCGAGCCACTGGCCGATGTCCTGGAACAGCTCGACGCACATGGCGTCGCCCTCACGCGCGAGTTCGGTGATCAGCGGGCCCGTGATGTCCTGCACATTGCCCTTGACGCGGTCGATGATGTTGTACGCGACGGGCGAGTCGGCGGCGGCCAGCTCCCTGGCTTCCCGTACGAGCGCGTTGCCCGAGCTGTACTGCTCCCAGCAGCCGCGGTTGCCGCACGGGCAGCGGTGGCCGCCGGGCACGACCTGCATATGGCCGAACTCACCGGCGACTCCGTACTTGCCGCGCTTGACCCGGCCGTCCTCCAGGATGGCGCCGCCGATGCCCGTACCGAGCGTGATCATGACGAGATGGTCCTCGCCGCGTCCGGCGCCGAAGCGCCACTCCGCCCAGGCTGCGGTGTTGGCGTCGTTGTCGACCATCACCGGGACGGCGAGCCGTGCGGAGAGCGCGTCCCTGAGCGGTTCGTCGCGCCAGGCGAGATGCGGCGCGAAGAGCACCTTGGAGCGGTCCGCGTCGACCCAGCCGGCCGCGCCGATGCCGACGGCGTGCACATCGTGGCGGTCGGAGAGATCGAGGACCAGCTCCACGATGGTGTCCTCGACCACCCGTGGGCTCTTGGACTTGTCCGGAGTCTCGGTACGGAGCTTCTCCAGGATGTTGCCGTCGGGATCGACGACGCCGGCCATCACCTTCGTACCGCCGATGTCGATACCGACGGTCGGGACCCGGGGCGCGGTGAGCAGCGAGCGGCGCTCACGGGTGCCCGCGGTCCGCAGGACCGTGGCGCGTGCGGCGCCGCGGTGGGACGCGAAGTCACGGTAGGTGCTCATCGGCCGGACTCCCTCGTACGCGTCGGCTCAAGCCTGGCGCGGCGGATGAGCCGGAGTCGGCCGGGCCGTGGTTCGGGCCCGGGCCATGGTTCGGGTGCTCGCACGGGTCGTGTCGTCCCTGGGATCGGGGGCCGGCCGGCCCGGGTGGGCAGCGGCGGCGGATGGTGTCCGCCCTGGCAGATTGTGCCATCCGGGGCGGGCGAGGGCAGGTGAGGTGGCCGCGCGGCCCGTCGGCGTCAAGAGCGGCCCGGCAGCCTCAGGAGGCGTCAAGAGGTGTCGCCCGCGGCGCGCTCCAGTTCGGTGACGCCCTCGGCGCGCTCCAGTTCATGGCTCAGCTCCGCCAGCTCCGAGCCGCCCGCCATCTCACGCGTCAGCTCGTCCAGAGTGGTCGAGTCCTTGGTATGGCTTCCCGACATGATTCCGCGCTTGAGCATGGTGAACCGGTCGCCGACCAGAAAGGCATGGTGCGGATTGTGCGTGATGAGGACCACGCCGAGTCCCGCGTCCCGTGCGGCGGCCACATATTTGAGCACCACACCCGACTGCTTCACTCCAAGAGCCGCGGTCGGCTCGTCCAGCACCAGGACCTTCGCGCCGAAGTGGACGGCACGGGCGATGGCCACACACTGGCGCTCACCGCCGGACAGCGTGCCGATCGGCTGGTCGACGTCGCGCAGATCGATGCCCATCCGCAACAGCGCGGCCCGGGTCGTCTCCCTCATCAGCGCGACATCGAGCCGTCTGAAGGGACCGCGTCCTCTGGTCGGCTCGGATCCCAGGAAGAAGTTCCGCCAGACCGGCATCAGCGGCACGACGGCGAGGTCCTGGTGGACCGTGGCGATACCTCGGTCCAGGGCCTCGCGCGGCGAGGCGAGCACGGTCTTCTCGCCGTCGATCAGGAAGTCGCCCGCGTCATGCCGGTGCAGCCCGGCGATGATCTTGATCAGAGTGGACTTGCCGGCGCCGTTGTCGCCCAGGACGCAGCTGATCCCGCCCGCGTGCACCTCCAGCGAGACGCCTTCCAGGGCCCGGATATTGCCGTAGTACTTACTGACGTTGTCCAGCTCGATCAGTGCGCCGCCCGCCGCCGCGCCGTCCACCGCCATCGTCGCGTTCTCCGCCGTCGCGTTCTCCGCCGTCATCGTGTCGCCTCCGCACGCTTGCGCACCCACGCGTTGAGCAGGGTCGCGAGAAGGAGCATCGCTCCGAGGAAGAACTTGAACCAGTCCGGGTTCCACTCCGCGTAGACGATGCCCTTGCTGGTCATGCCGAAGATGAACGCGCCGACCGCGGAGCCGATCGCCGAGCCGTAGCCGCCGGTGATCAGACAGCCGCCGATGACGGCCGCGATGATGTAGATCAGCTCGTTGCCGACGCCCTCGCCGGACTGGACGACATCGAACGAGAACAGCAGATGCTGCCCGGAGACCCAGGCGCAGAAGGCCACGCCCATGTACAGCCCGATCCTGGTCCTGGCGACCGGTACGCCGACCGCGCGGGCGGCCTCGGCGTTGCCGCCGACCGCGAAGACCCAGTTGCCGAAGCGGGTCCGCAGCAGGATCCAGGTCGCCAGCAGCACCAGCACCGCCCACCACAGGATGGTCACCTTCAGCTCGACATCGCCGAGAGTGAGCTGGGAGGCGAAGAGCTTCCTGGCGGAGGGAAAGCCCTCCATGTTCGCGATGGTCTTGGTGGAGACCGTGCCGCTGATCAGCTTCGTCAGCCCGAGATTGAGTCCGGTGAGCATCAGGAAGGTGCCCAGCGTGATGATGAAGCTCGGCAGTTTCGTACGGGTCAGCATCACGCCGTTGAAGGCCCCGAGGGCCAGCGTGACCAGCAGCGACACACCGACGCCGACCCAGACGTTCGCCGTCATCTGATAGCTGAACATCGAGGAGACCAGCGCGGAGCTGGTGACCATCACGCCGGCGGAGAGATCGAACTCGCCGCCGATCATCAGCAGCGCCACCGGAACGGCCATGATCCCGATCGTGGACGCCGCGTACAGGACGGTGCCGAAGCTCGACGCCCGGAGGAACGAGTCCGCGAAGACCGAGAAGAAGAGGAAGACGGCGATCGCGCCGACGACCGCGCCCAGCTCGGGCCGGCCGAGCAGCGTACGCAGCGGTGAGACACGGAGCAGCCGCTCGTCGCCGGCGCTGGTCCCGCCCGACCCGCCCGGCCGGCCGTCCACCGGTGGCGCGGTCACGCTCATCGGGTGCCCCGCTCCGTGTACTTCGCCAGCGCTCCCGCGTCCTTCTCCGTGACGATCTGCGGTCCGGTGAGGACCGGGCGTCCACCGCCGAGCACATCGGCGTTGTAGCGGTAGAGCCAGAGCAGATCCACGGCCTCGTATCCCTGGAGATACGGCTGCTGGTCGACGGCGAAGCCGAGCGTCCCGGCCGTGAGTCCGGCGGCGACCTTGGGATTCAGATCGAAGGTGTCGATCTCCGCCTCGCTGTTCGCCGTCTCCTTCGCCTTGACGGCGGCGTCCGCGAAGGGAGCACCCAGGGTGACGACGGCGTCGATGCTCCGGTCCGCCTGGAGCTTGGCCTCGATGGACGCCTGGACGTCCGGCATGTTCGTACCCTCGACATAGAGGTTCTGGAGCTGACCGCCGAAGGTCTTCTTCGCTCCCGCGCACCGCTGCTCATGGCCGACGTTGCCCTGTTCGTGGATGACACAGAGCGCCTTCTTCTTGCCGCGCTTGTCCAGCTCCTCGCCGACGGCCTCGCCGGCTATGGACTCGTCCTGGCCGATATGGCTGAGCGCGCCGAACTGCTTCGACTGCTCGGCTCCGGAGTTCACGGTGATCACCGGGATACCGGCCTTGACGGCCTTGGCGACGACGTCCTTCATCGCGTCGGGCTTGGCGAGGGTGACGACGAGCCCGTCGACCTTCTTGTCGATGTAGGACTGGACGAGCTGGGCCTGCTGCTGGCCCTCGTCGCTGTGCGCGTAGAGGAAGTCGATGTTGTCCTTGACGGCCGCCTGCTCGGCGCCGCGCTGGACGATGTCCCAGAAGGTGTCGCCGTCGCCGGAGTGGGTGACCATGGCGACGGTCCACTTCGGTGTGTCCACCGCGGCCCGTCCCTGCGCCGCGGCCCGCTGGGCCCGCTCCTCCGCGCGCTTGCCGCCCGTGCTGCTGCATCCGGCGAGGGCCGAGACCCCGAGCACCGCCGCCACCACCGCGCTCAGCGCGCGTATCCCTGTCCGAACCGTTGCCACGACGCCGTGCCCTTCTCAGTGAAGTCCTCGGTACGGCCGGGATGCGTACGGAGCCGGCCCGGCCGCCCAAGTATCGGTCATGTCCGTTCGCCGGGTGGTCATCGGGTGGCCCACCGGATGTTCCCGAGTTCTAGCCGGGCCCGCGTACGGGCGTCAATGCTTTGTCCGTACATTCTTACGAAGAGACGGGAGCGACGGGAGCGAAGAGGGCCCTACGGGCGTACGAGGAGCTGGAACTCGAAGGCGTACCGCGACGCCCGGTAGATGTGCGAGCCGAACTCCACGGCCCGCCCGGTGTCGTCGAACGTGGT
Source organism: Streptomyces sp. MnatMP-M17 (assembly GCF_900091995.1). Lineage (GTDB taxonomy): Bacteria > Actinomycetota > Actinomycetes > Streptomycetales > Streptomycetaceae > Streptomyces. The sequence goes on along the minus strand of NZ_FMDK01000378.1, from coordinate 4,736 downwards.
CCGTTCCATCGTGAGCAGCGGCGCGCCCGCGGGCTCGGCCAGCAGCCCGCCCTCCTCGCCGGTGGCGGCCCGCGCGCCGACCGACTGCCGGGCGCTGTGCAGGGTGATCCCGGCCGAGCGCATCATCCGGTAGAGCCCGGTGGCCTCCAGCCGCTCGGTGTCGCAGTCGATGAGCCCGGACGGCAGATGGTTGCGCAGACACGCCATCGGCTCGTCGTGCGCGTACCGCAGCCGCTCGATGAGCTGTACGTCCGTGCCCTCGGCGACGCCGAGCGCGGCGGCGACCTCCGCGGTGGCCGGCTCGACCGTGTTGCGCAGTACGCGCGTGGCCGGGCGCTGGCCCGCCGCCTCCAGATCGTCGTACAGGCTGCTCAGCTCCAGCGGGCGCTTGACCTGGCTGTGCACGACCTGCGTGCCGACGCCGCGGCGGCGCACCAGCAGGCCCTTGTCGACCAGGGACTGGATGGCCTGGCGGACGGTGGGACGGGAGAGCCCGAGCCGGCCCGCGAGCTCGATCTCATTGCCCAGGAGGCTGCCCGGGGCCAGTCTGCCGCGCTCGATCGCCGCCTCCAGCTGCTGCGAGAGCTGGTAGTAGAGCGGCACGGGACTGGTGCGGTCGACACCGAGCTGGAGCGGCAGGGCGTGCTCCGCCTCCGGTCCGGGCGTCTCCTGTCCGGCTTGGGCTGATCTCGGCTGATGGGGCACGGGCCGAGCGTAGTCGCACTGTTTGTTGACGGGAAGTCGCGAAGTCAGATTGTCAGGACAAATGCTTGACATGGTGAGGGCATACAGCCACCTTGGGGGCCATGCGCATCGGACTCATCGGCACGGGCCGTATCGGCACCTTTCACGCGGACGTACTCAGCCGCCATCGCGAGGTCGGCTCCCTGGTTGTCGCGGACATCGATTCGACACGGGTGGCGGAGGTCGCCGACCGTACGGGATCGACCGCCGCCCCATCCGTCGACGAAGTGTTCACCTGGGGCGTGGACGCCGTGGTGATCGCGTCGGCCACCTCGTCCCACGCCGATCTGATCAGCCGCGCGGCCCGCGCCGGACTGCCCGCCTTCTGCGAGAAGCCGATCGCCCTCGATCTGGCCGGCACGCTCGGTGCGCTGCGCGAGGTGGAGTCGGCGGGCACGGTGCTCCAGCTCGGCTTCATGCGCCGCTTCGACGCGGGATACGCCTCGGCGCGCGAGCTCGTACGGTCGGGCCGGCTCGGCCGGCTGCACACCGTACGGGCGATCACCTCCGATCCGGCGCCGCCGCCCGCCGCGTATCTGCCGCTCTCGGGCGGGCTGTACCGCGACTGTCTCGTGCATGACTTCGACATCCTGCGCTGGGTCACCGGACGCGAGGTGGTGGAGGTCTACGCGACCGGCTCGGACGCCGGGCCGGGGATGTTCCGGGAGGCGGGCGACATCGACACCGCGGCGGCGGTGCTCACCCTGGACGACGGGACGCTCGCGACCGCCACGGCCACCCGGTGCAACGGCGCGGGCTACGACGTACGGATGGAACTGGCCGGTGAGCTCGACCAGTTCGCGGTCGGTCTCGACGACCGTACGCCGATCACCTCGACCGAGCCCAAGGGCCCGCCGCCCTGCGACAATCCGTGGCCGGGCTTTCTGGAGCGGTTCGCTCCGGCGTACGAGGCGGAGCTGGACGCCTTCCTCCAGGTCGTCAACGGCGAGCTGGACAATCCGTGCGACGGCAGGGAGGCGCTGCACGCGCTGCGCATCGCGGAGGCGTGCGAGCTGTCCCGGCGCGAGCACCGGCCGGTCGCGCTGACGGAGATTCCCGCCGGCTGACACCGCGAACTGCCGGTGCGCCACGGCGCTGCTACCAGCGCACCGGCAGTTCGCGCACACCGCGGATCAGCATGCCGGGCAGCCATTCGTACGGGCCCGCCTCCGGGTCGAGCGCCAGCCCGGGGCAGCGCTCCAGCAGCGCCCGGACTGCGATCCGGCCCTCCAGCCGGGCCAGCGGTGCGCCGATGCAGAAATGGATGCCGTGTCCGAAGGCGAGATGCGCCGGGCCACGGCCGGGCGTCGCCGAGCGGTGTATGTCGAAGGTGTCGGGATCCGCGAAGCGGGCGGGATCGCGGTCCGCCGAGGCGAGCGCGACCAGCACCGCCTGCCGGGCCGGGATCTCCGTGCCGCCGTAGGAGACCGGCTCCCTGCTGAACCGTATGGTGCTGGTCTCCACCGGTCCCTCGAACCGCAGCGTCTCCTCGATCGCGCCGTCGAGCAGGGAGAAGTCGGCGCGCAGCGCGGCCAGTTGGCCGGGATGGGTGAGCAGGGAGCGGACCGCGTTGGCGATCAGATTGACGGTCGTCTCATGTCCGGCGATGAGCAGCACATAGGCCCAGGCGCGCAGTTCGGCCGCGGACAGCCGGTCGCCGTCCTCCGCGCGCGTGCGCAGCAGCGTGGAGAGGAGATCGTCGGCGGGCGCGGCGGCGCGCTTGTCCTCGATGAGTTCGTCGAGATACGCGCACAGGGCGATGGTGTAGTCGCGCTGGCCGGTGGGCGTGGTGGGCGCGACGATCTCGTTGGTCCAGGCGCGGAAGGTGTCCCGGTCCGCGTGCGGCACGCCGAGCAGCTCAGAGATGACGATGATGGGCAGCGGAAAAGCCAGCGCGTCCACAAGGTCGCCGTGGCCGGCCGGGACCATGGCGTCGAGCAGTTCGTCGGTGATCCGCTGGACGCGCGGGCGCAGCGCCTCCACCCGGCGCGGGGTGAACTCGGGAGCGACGAGCTTGCGCAGCCGGGTGTGGTCCGGCGGATCGAGAGTCAGTACGTGCGGGCCCATGATCGCCTCGTCGCCCGGCTCGTATCCCATGATGGCGGGCGCCTTGGACAGCCGGGAGTCGGCGAGGGCCGCGCGGCCCTCCTCGTATCCGACGACCAGCCAGAAGCGATTGCCGTCCGGGGCCATCACCTCGTGAACGGGCCCTGCCTCGCGCAGTTTCGCGTAGTACGGATAGGGGTTGACATTGAAGTCCGGGCCGTATTCAGCCAGTTCGATGACCGCCATCGGGTCAGCCTACGGCGCCGCTCCCGGAGCCACCATCCCCGACGGCCGGATTGGCGTCATGCACCAACAGGGCGATCTGGACACGGTTGTTGAGGCCGAGTTTGGCCAGGATGCGGGAGACATGGGCCTTGACGGTGGGCACGCTCATATAGAGCCCGGCGGCGATCTCCGCGTTGGACCGGCCCTGACCGACGGCGAGCGCGACCTCCCTCTCCCGCTCCGCGAGAGCGGCGAGCCGCTCCGCCGCCAAGTCCCTGCGGCCACCGTGGGCCACTCCCGCCACATGGCTCATCAACTGACGTGTAACGGCCGGTGAGAGCACCGGATCTCCGGCGGCCACGCGCCGTACGGCGGTGACGATGTCGGCGGGCGGAGTGTCCTTGAGGACAAAGCCGGCGGCTCCCGCGCGCAGCGCCCGCAGCACCTGCTCATCGGCGTGGAAGGTGGTCAGGACGAGGACCTCGGGCGCGTGCGGGCGGCGGCGCAGCGCCTCGGTGGCGGCCAGACCGTCCATGACGGGCATCCGGATGTCCATCAGCACCACATCGGGCGAGGTCCGTTCGACCAGGTCCGGCACCTCGGTGCCGTCGGAGGCCTCCCCCACGATCTCGATGCCGTCGGCGCCGCCGAGCATAAAGGTCAGTCCGGCGCGGACCAGCGGGTCGTCGTCGACGATGATCAGCCTGATGGTCATGGCGTCCACGGTAGCCAGGCCCGGACGGCGAATCCGCCGTCGCGGGTGGCTCCGTGCTCGAACCGGCCGCCCGCCAGCGCGGTGCGCTCGGTCAGCCCGATCAGCCCTTGTCCGGATCCGGGCACCTTCGGGACCTCGCCCTGAGGCGCGGTGTTGCGTATCTCGACGGTGAGCCCTTCTCCGGCGCCGCCGCTCAGCTCGACGGTGGCCTCGGTGCCCGGCGCGTGTTTGCGGGCATTGGTCAGGCTCTCCTGGGCGATACGGAAGGCGGTACGGCCGACGGCCGCGGGCACGGCCGACGGATCCTCGACACGGCTGTCGAGAGTGACCTTCATCCCGGCCTCACGGGACTCGGCGACCAAGCCGTCCAGAGTGGCCAGAGTCGGCTGCGGCCGGTTGTCCTCGTCGCCGGGCGCCCGCAGCACTCCGATGATCGCGCGGAGATCCTGGAGGGCTTCGTGCGCGCTGTCCCTGATCACACCGGCGGCCCTGGCGACCTCGGGCGGCGGTGCGTCGGGCCGGAATTCAAGGGCGCCCGCGTGGACGCTGAGCAGCGTCAGCCGGTGGGCGAGCACATCGTGCATCTCCCGGGCGATGGCCTCGCGGGCCAGCCGCTGGGCCTGCTCGGCGCGGAGTCCGGCCTCGGCCTCGGCGCGTACGGCCCGCTCGCGCAGGGCGACGTAGAGCTGGCGCCGGGACCGTACGAGCATGCCCCAGCCGGTCACGAGCAGAACGAGTACCGCGGTCGCGGTCAGGGAGGCTGCCATGGAGGTGCCGGGATCGGGACGGAGGACGGACTGGGCGCTTCCGCCCATGAGGATCAGCCCGGCGACGATCAGTACGGGCCGCAGCGGCCGGTGTATGGCCACGCCGAAGAGGGCCGCCAGCGCGGCGCCGCCCGCGACGGGTGCGAGCGTGCTGAGCACGCCGAGCGCGACGGCCAGCCCGACCGGCCAGCGTCGCCGTAGCCACAGGGCGCAGCAGGCGGCCATACCCGACAGCAGAT
>NZ_FMDK01000515.1 GCF_900091995.1 Streptomyces sp. MnatMP-M17 | reverse complement strand
CCCCCCCCCGCCGGCGGCACGGCTCCCGGCGAGCCTCTCAGCCCTCGCCGGGTGCGACTGGTCTTCGTCGGACTGATGCTCGCCCTGCTGCTGGCCGCGCTGGAACAGATGATCGTGGCCACCGCGCTGCCGAAGATCGTCGGCGAACTCCAGGGCCTGGACCGGATGTCCTGGGCGATCACCGCGTATCTGCTCACCGCCACCATCGGGCTGCCGATCTACGGCAAGCTCGGGGATCTCTTCGGCCGCAAGGGCGTCTTCCAGTTCGCGATCGTCGTCTTCGTCATCGGCTCCGCGCTGGCCGGCTGGTCCCGCACCATGGACCAGCTCATCGCCTTCCGCGCCATCCAGGGCATCGGCGCCGGCGGACTCATGATCGGTGTCCAGGCGATCATCGCGGACATCGTGCCCGCCCGCGAGCGCGCCCGCTTCATGGGCCTCATCGGCGCCGCGTTCGGCCTCGCCTCGGTGGCGGGACCGCTGCTCGGCGGCTTCTTCACGGACCATGTCTCCTGGCGCTGGTGCTTCTACTTCAATGTGCCCTTCGGTCTGATCACTCTCGCCGTCGTCGCCGTGGTGCTCAGACTTCCCAGGCCCACCGCTCCCGCGCGGCTCGACATCCTCGGCGCGCTCACGCTCACCGCCGCGTCCACCTGTCTGGTCCTGCTGACCAGTTGGGGCGGGACCGAGTACGCCTGGGACTCCCGGGTCATTCTCGGCCTCGCAGCGGGCACCGTGGGAACGACCTTGCTGTTCCTGGTCGTCGAGCACTTCGCGGCCGAACCGATCATTCCCCTGCGGCTGTTCCGCGACTCCGTCTTCAACATCACCAGTCTGGTCGGCGCGGTCGTCGGTGTGGCGCTGTTCGGCGCGGCCAGCTATCTGCCGACCTTCCTCCAGATGGTCGAGGGAGCCAGCGCCACCGAGTCCGGGCTGCTGATGCTGCCGATGATGGGCGGCATCGTCGTCGCCTCCCTGGTCTCCGGACAGCTCATCAGCCGTACCGGCCACTACAAGATCTATCCGGTGCTCGGCAGCGCGCTCTCGGTGGCGGGCATGTGGCTGCTGTCGCGGCTGGAGACCGACACGTCCATGGCCGAGTGCGGATTCGCACAGGCGGTGCTGGGCCTGGGCATGGGCCTGGTGATGCCGGTGCTCATCCTGGCCGTGCAGAACGCCGTACCGCCCGCCGATCTCGGCACCGCCACCAGCGCCAACAACTACTTCCGGCAGATCGGCGGCAGCGTGGGCGCCGCCGTCTTCGGCACTCTCTTCGCCAACCGGCTCGCCGACGCGCTCGCTGACCGTATCCCCGCCGGAGCGGGCCTGCCCGACGCCGAGTCCATCACTCCGCAGGCGGTCCACGCCCTGCCGCCCGCCGTCCGCGACGGCTATGTCCAGGCGTACGCGGACGCCATGCCACGGATCTTCCTCTATCTCGTGCCGGTGCTTGTCCTCGGCCTGTTGATCGCCTTCTTCCTCAAGGAGAAACCACTGGTGTCCCAGAACGCCTCAGCCGCCGAGTCCCTCGCCGTCCCGGGCGCGCGTACCGCGCCGGACGGCGGCCCGGCCGCCACGCCTCCGCCGGCTCCGTACATCTCGGGAGTGGCCGTCTGCGGCACGGTGCAGCACCACGACGGCTCCACCGTGCCCCGTGCCGCGCTCACCCTCATCGATGTCCATGGACAGCAGATCGGGCGCGGAGCGAGCGGGAGCGACGGGCGGTACGCGCTGAGTGTGCCGGGCGCGGGCTCGTACGTGATGATCGCCGCGGCCTCCGGACATCAGCCGCAGGCGGTCACGGTGACCGTCGGCGAGCGGCCCGTCGAGCTGGATGTGGTTCTCGGCGGCGCGGGCCGGCTGGCCGGTGCCGTGCTCACCGCCGACGGCACTCCGGTGCGCGACGCCGCCGTGACGCTCACGGATGTACGAGGCGATGTCGTGGCGTCCACGCGCAGCGGGCGCGAGGGCGCCTATGTCATCTCGGAGCTGGTCGCCGGGGAGTACACCCTCGCCGCGAGCGCGCCCGCCTTCCGGCCCGCGGCGCTGCCGGTCAGTGTGCAGGCCGCGCGTGAGACGCGGCAGGACATCGAGCTGGCCGGCGGAGCGGTGCTGCGCGGTACGGTACGCGCGGGCGGCGGCCGTCCGGTCGAGGACGCGCGGGTCACCCTGCTCGACGCCGCGGGCAATGTGGTGGACACCCTGACGACGGGATCCGACGGCACCTTCCGGTTCGTGGATCTCTCCTCCGGCGAATACACGGTGATCGCGGCCGGGTATCCGCCGGTCGCCACGGTGCTCCAGGTGGCGGGCGGCGGACGTACCGAACGCGATCTCCAACTGGGTCACGAAGATTGACTGAATTTCAGTCAATAGAAGGTTGTGCGCGGGCGCGCGACCTATTAGTTCATTGCCCGGCGCAACCCCTGCGAAGGGCCGTACCGTGGAGGGCGGAGCCGCGGATCCTGGCGGCAGGGAAGGAGCCTTCCACCCATGGACAGTGGTGTTCCGCCGGGACTGCCGCAGCAGTTCGCCGCGGCCGGCCGGATTCCGCTCGCCGTGGTCGTCGTGGACGGTGACGGCCTCGTATCGCACTGGTCGTCCGGCGCATGGCGGCTTTTCGGCCATCCTAAGGAGGAGGCCGTCGGTCAGCCCGCAGGCGATCTGATGCCGGTCGCCGGAGCGCTCGCCGAGGAAGAGCCCGGCGTGGCGCACGGCATGTACGACGGCTATGACGAACTGGGCCCCGAACTGCACGCGCGTGGCTCATATCCGACCGCGGGCCGCGCGAAGGTCTCCCATCCCGAGCGCGGCCGGCTCGATGTTCTCTGGTGGGCCTATCCGCTGATCGGTCCGGGACCGGGACGCCATCTCGTGGTCGCCGCGGACGCGGGCCAACTGCGCCCCGGGATCCACGAAGACGGCGCGACCGACGCGGACTTCCTCCGGATCGCTCCGGGCTTCGCCCATCACACGGAGTTCGCCCACTCGGACGCGCTGGCCCGGCGGCTGCCGGACATCCTGCCGAACATGGGCCCGGCCGAGTCCAACCGGATCATCGCGCAGGTCCTTGAACTGGGCTATCCGGTGCTGGAGTTCAGCCGTCATGACCGGGTGCCGGTCACTCCCGACTGGGGCATGCCCCGGCGGCCCGTCGTACGGTACGAAAATCCCGCGGCCGAGCCCGTACCGGCGCCGTCCGGACGAAGAGCGGTGCCTCGTGCCGAACTCGACCTCGAATACGCGGCGGTGCGCGAGCGGCTGGAGTTCCTCAACGACGTCAGCGGCCGTATCGGTTCGTCCCTCGATCTGGCCCGTACGATCCGCGAGGTCACCAGCGCCGCCGTGCCGCGCTTCACCGACTTCGCGGGCACACATCTGCGGGCCGCTGTTCTGGCCGGTGAGGGATTCCCGGACGGCCCGCCCGATGTGACCACCATCTGGCACCGGGTGTGGGTCGAGCACAACGACGAGCCGGGCCGCTGGGACGACACCGTGCCGGTCGGTGAGGCCATCGCCTTCCCCGAACACACCCCGTTCTTCCAGTGCATGGTCACCGGAGAGCCCGTGCTCATCCCGCGGCTGAGCGAGGAGATGGGGAATCGTATCTCCGGTGAGTTCGAGAAACGGGATCTGCGTCCGCTCATCAACCACCGCTCCATGCTGCTCGTACCGCTGAAGGCACGGGACGTGGTGCTCGGTTTCATGGTGCTGATGCGGCGGCCCGACCGGGAGCCGTTCGACGACATGGACCGGACGACCGGCGCCGAACTCGCCGCGCGGGCCGGGCTCGTACTCGACAACGCGCGGATGTACACATACCAGGAGAATGTCGCGGAGACGCTCCAGGACAGCATGCTGCCACAGGTCGCGCCACGTATGGCCGGCTGCGACATCGCCACCCGCTATCTGCCCGGCACCCGGCTCGGCCGGATCGGCGGCGACTGGTTCGACGCCGTCAAACTGCCCGGATCGCGTACCGCGCTGGTCGTCGGCGATGTGATGGGCCACGGTCTCAACTCGGCCGCGATGATGGGCCAGTTGCGTACCGCCGTCCAGACGATGGCGGCCATGGAGACACCGCCCGCCCAACTGCTCCGCAATCTGGACGACTTGGCGCGGCGGCTCGGTGAGCAGTATCTGGCGACCTGTCTGTACGCGGTGTACGACCCGATCGGATCCCGGATCCAGATCGCCAACGCCGGTCATATCCCGCCCGTACTCGTACGCGCCGAGGACGGCAGCGCCGAACTGCTGGACATCCCGACCGGCGCGCCCGTCGGAGTGGGCGGTGTGGCCTTCGAGACGCTGACCGTACAGGTCGAGCCGGGGGACCGGCTGGTGCTGTGCACGGACGGTCTGGTCGAGGTGCGCGGCGAGGACATCGGCGACGGTCTGGCCGCGCTCTGCGCGTCCGCCGCGCATCCCGCCGCCTCGATGGACGACGCCTGCGACACCATCATCCGCGCGCTGAACACCCGTGACGGCCGCAAGGACGATGTGGCGCTGCTGATGGCCAGACTGAACGGCATCCCGGACGGTGATGTGGCCGAGTACGAACTCGCCCTGGATCCACGGGAGGTGAGCAGAGCGAGACGGATGGTGCGCGAACGGCTGCTCGGCTGGTCGCTGCCAAACGCGGTGGAGGCGGCCGAGCTGATGGTCAGTGAGCTGGTCACCAACGCCATGAACCACACACACTCCCGGCGCGTCGGGCTGCGCCTGGTCCGTACGGACGCCCTGCTGTGCGAGGTCACCGACGACGAGCCGGCGCCCGCGACCTTGCTGAACACGGGTCAGGGCGACGAGTCCGGACGCGGTCTACGCGTGGTGAGCACTCTGGCGCGGGAGTGGGGAACGAGCAGTACGGCGCACGGCAAGACGGTCTGGTTCGAACAGGCCCTGACGCGGAAGCCGTCCATCCGCTACCACGGTTGATGAAAGAAATCTCCCGCCCTCTTGCCCGCCGACCTGCGCGGACGGTAGTCCGTACGCTACAACTCGCCTCCGGCGGGCCGGATTTGGGGAGGACCGTATGGACGTGTCACAGCGTTATCGCGAGGCGTGGGAAGGGTACTGGCGGGAGACCTCGGACACGCCTGGCGAGGCGATCTGGGACGCCGATCCGTCGCTGACCGCGATACCTCACAGCGAGCTGCTCCTGCCGTACGCGGATGCCGCGCTGCCCGTGGTCGATCTCGGATGCGGCAACGGCACCCAGACCCGCTATCTGGCCACCCGGTTCGCCCGTGCGATCGGTGTCGATCTGTCCCATGCGGCGATCGAGCACGCGCGCCGCGCGGACACCGCGAAGACCGCCGAGTTCGAACAGCTCGATCTGGTCGACCAGGACGCGGTGCGCGCGCTGCGGGACCGGATCGGTGACACCAATGTCTATATGCGGGCGGTGATCCACCAGAGCGAGCCCCAGGACCGGCCGGTGGTCGCGGGAGCGGTGGCCGAGCTGCTCGGCGCGCGCGGCAGGGCCTTTGTGGTGGAGCTGACTCCGGCGTCGAAGACGGTGCTCCAGCAGGCCGCGTCGGGTCCTGGCGGGCCGCCCGCGAAGCTGCGGCGGGTCTTCGACCACGGCCTCAAGCCGGCCGGCGCCACGGACGAGGAGGTGCCGGAGCTGCTGCGGGCGGCGGGCCTGACGATCCTGGCGACGGGCGACACCGCGCTCGCCCAGACGGAACAGATGCCGGACGGGTCCCGTATCGATCTGCCGGCCAGATGGTTCGTGCTGGCGCGGGAGTGAGCGACGGGCGCCGACGCGGCGGGCGGGCGCCGGCCGCGGTTCCTCGGACATGGACGGGCGGGGGCCGGGAGTGAGACCTCCGGTGTCGCGGGTGAGACTTCCGTCATGACACCTCAACCGACACTCGTAATCGGCGGTACCGGCAAGACGGGCCGCCGGGTCGTGGACCGGCTGCGCGCGCGGGGCGTGCCCACGCGCG